>CAXBAL010000250.1:0-3208 GCA_963973475.1 uncultured Micavibrio sp. | reverse complement strand
CCGCTCAAGGTTTGCTCTACGCCGGGTTAGCGCTAGAAGGCCACGAGCCCATGGTCGAAAAAGCGCTGGAGATATTATCTGGCGAATGCAGCGCGCAAATCTTAAGCGATGGCGGCCACGTCACCCGCTCCCCCGAAGCACTGCTCTACGCCCTCAAAGTCTATCTTGATGTCCGCAGTGCGCTGGCTGCTGGTGCCTATCCGATCCCTGAGAAAATCCTCCACGCTATTGACCGTATGGGGCCTGCCCTGCGCTTTTTCGTCTATAGCGATAAGCATCTTGGCGTATTTAATGGCGGGCGTAAGAACAATCCGGAACTGATTGATTCCGTCCTCGCCCAAGCGGGCATCCGCGGCAAAATCCTCTCCAATTTGCCCTCGATGGGCTATGAGCGCGTCACCCAAGGCCGTACGCTTTTGATGATTGATACCGGAAAAGTGCCACCTTGGCCGCATGATCGCCACGTACACACCGCGCCCTTATCGTTTGAAATGGCGTACGGCAAGGAACGCATTTTCGTTTCCTGCGGCGCGCATCCGTCCTCCGAAGAATGGAACGAAACCCTGCGCTCGACGGCGGCGCATAACGCGCTCTGCATTGATCACCGCAATGCCTGCGAAATTCGCACTAACGGCCATCTGGGGCGCAAAGTCCAGCAACCCTATGTGAAGCGCGATGAAAGCCGCAAAGCCTGCCTGATTGATATGTCCCATGACGGCTATTTGCCTTTAAACGGCATTACGCATACGCGGCGCTTGTTCCTCTGCGAACAGGGTACCGATTTCCGCGGCGAGGACACGCTGGATTGCATGACCACTCCTGCGCGCCCGATGGATATCGCCATCCGCTTCCATCTCCACCCCCGCGTGATTGTCTCGCTGGTGCAAAGCGAGGACGAAGCGCTCATCCGAATCCCAAGCGGTGCAGGCTGGCGCTTCCAACATACTGGCGGGCGCTTGGCGCTGGAAAACTCCATCTATGTCGGCGCAGGCAGCCAACCCCGCCGCACCAAACAATTGGTCATTTACGGCCAAATGACCGGCGATCAAACCCGCATCAAATGGGCGCTCCAGCGCGAGGGGCTGTGATTCAGCGTCATTGCGAGCGACCAAGGGGAGCGCGGCAATCCATGGATTGCTTCGTCAGCTTTGCTTCCTTGCAATGACGGTGATATAAAAATCATTTTCACCTTTTGTTCTCTTTTTAAATCTGCTATATTTTTAAAATGGCAAAGAATCAAAAATCATATGTTTGTAATCAATGTGGCAGTGTCTATTCGAAATGGGCGGGCAAGTGCGAGGCATGCGGGGAGTGGAATTCTCTGTCCGAGGAAGTAAGCGCGGCGGCGGCCTCCGTGCCGAAGGGCCTCAGCGGTTCCACCAAAGGGCGTGCACTTAATCTGGTCTCGCTGAAAGACGAAACCCGCAGCACGTATGAGCGCATGATTAGCGGCGTCAAGGAATTCGACCGCGTGTGCGGCGGCGGCCTGGTGCCCGGCTCGGCCACGCTGATTGGCGGTGATCCGGGAATCGGGAAGTCCACACTGCTGCTGCAAATCGTTTGCGCGCTGGCGAAAAAGGGCGAGCGCTGCCTGTACGTCTCCGGCGAGGAAGCTGTCGATCAAGTGCGGATGCGCGCCCAGCGATTGGGCTTATCGGATTCGCCTGTGGAACTTGCCTCCAGCTCGAATGTACGCGAAATTGTTGCCAGTATTCAGGATAAGGTGAACCCGCCAAAGCTGGTGATTGTCGATTCCATCCAGACCATGTTTATTGATAATATCGACAGCGCGCCCGGCACGGTCACGCAGGTGCGCACATCGGCGCAGGAGATTATCCGCAACGCCAAACCCGTCGGCATCTCGGTCATTTTCGTTGGCCATGTTACCAAGGAAGGCCAGATTGCGGGGCCGCGCGTATTGGAGCATATGGTTGATACCGTGCTGCATTTCGAGGGCGACCGCTCGCACCATTTCCGCATTTTGCGCGGCCTGAAAAACCGCTTCGGCCCCACCGATGAAATCGGCGTGTTCGAAATGGCGGGCGAGGGGTTGATCGAGGTTGAAAACCCGTCTGCGCTTTTCCTTTCGCAGCGCCACCAAGATGTGGCGGGGAGCGCCGTTCTGGCAGCGCTAGAGGGCACAAGGCCGCTACTGGTCGAGGTGCAGGCGCTGGTTGCGCCTTCATCGCTGGCCGCGCCCCGCCGCGCCGTTTTGGGCTGGGACCCCAATCGTCTCGCCATGATTTGCGCGGTGCTGGAGACACGCTGCGGCGTGCGGCTCTCGGGGCATGATATTTTTCTTAACATCGCGGGCGGTATCCGCATTAACGAGCCCGCCGCCGATATGGCCGTGGCCGCCGCGCTCATTAGTGCGCTCTCGCAAGAACCACTTCCGGCAGAAGCCATTTTCTTTGGCGAGATCGGGCTTGCGGGCGAGATACGCCAAGTCGCGCAAAGTGATCTACGCTTGAAAGAGGCTTCGAAGCTCGGCTTTAAAGATGCGATTGTCCCTGTCATCAAAAACAAAAAAGATGGCAAGGTCAAAGGTATCACCACGCGTGAAATCGACCATGTGCAAAAGCTGGCCGCGCTGTATATGAGTGATGATTCCCATGTGCAGGCGGCGTAAATTTTACAGGCGCGCTCTTCGTGATTTTGCTTGCATTTGGCGGCCTAATTCCGTATCAACAGGGTAAATTAGAAAACAGGCTAAAGCCGCCCCTTAAAGGCTCGATTTTATGATTATTGATATTCTAGTCCTTCTCGTTCTTGCCCTTTCCGCTCTGATCGCATTCTTGCGCGGGTTTATACGCGAGGTACTGACGATTTTCGGTGTGCTGGGCGGTATGGTTGCGGCCTATTACGGCGGCCCGATGTTGCTGCCTTTGATGGAAGGCTGGCTCGGCGTTGACCCGGCCGCTGAAGACCCGCAGAAACTCTTCGATATTATCCCTTATACCTATGTGGCCGCGTTTCTGGCCTATGGATCGATCTTCATCATAGTCGTAGTTATCCTTTCAATTATCAGCCACATGATCGCCGAAGCGGTGAAATCAGTCGGCCTCGGCGCGGTTGATCGCAGTCTGGGAGTTGTCTTTGGACTTGCGCGCGGTATATTGCTTTTAGGTATCTTGTATTTACCTGTTTATTTGACCATAGAGCAGGAAACGCGCGATGGCTGGTTTGAAGGCTCGCGCGCTCATGTCTA
>CAXBAL010000249.1:0-3230 GCA_963973475.1 uncultured Micavibrio sp. | reverse complement strand
GCGCGGTTGCCACAATCAAACCTGTCCTGTCTGGTGATTTCGGCGTGCTTATGGGCTGGGCCGATAGTCGCCGCCGCATGGCCGTGCGTACCAATGCCGAAACGCCGCTTGATGCCAAAACCGCGCGCGATTTCGGCGCAGAAGGGATTGGGCTTTGCCGTACCGAACACATGTTCTTTGATCCATCCCGCATTCAAAATGTCCGCGAGATGATTTTTGCGACTAAAATCGAAGCCCGTAAGGCTGCGCTGGATAAATTGCTGCCTGAACAACGCGCCGATTTTGAAGGCTTGTTCGAGATTATGGCCGGATTGCCAATCACGATTCGCTTGCTAGATCCGCCATTACATGAATTCTTGCCGCATGAACAAGAAGACATTGATGCCTTCGCCAAATCGGCTGGATTCCCTGCTGATATCGTGGCACGCCGTTTGAGCGAGTTGAAGGAGCTTAACCCAATGCTTGGCCACCGTGGCTGCCGCCTTGGGATTACGTACCCTGAGATTTACGCCATGCAAGCGCGCGCGATTTTTGAAGCCGCCGTCAATGTGGCCGAAAAATCCGGTGATACGGTCGTTCCCGAGATCATGATCCCGCTGGTTGCAACCCGCCGCGAGCTGGAGCTGATGCGCAAAGTTGTCGAAGAAGAAGCTAAAGCCGTATTCGCCGAAAAAGGTAAATCGGTCGAATATATCGTCGGGACAATGATCGAGTTGCCGCGCGCTTGCCTGACTGCTGATAAAATCGCCGAAGTGGCAGATTTCTTCAGCTTCGGAACCAACGACCTCACCCAGACCACATTGGGGATGAGCCGTGATGATGCCGGTAACTTCCTGCCTGAATATACCAATAAGGGCATTTTCGAGCGTGATCCGTTTGCAACATTAGATGTTGAAGGCGTCGGCGCATTGATCGAGATTGCCAAGGAAAAGGGCCGCGCCACCAATGCCTCGCTGAAACTTGGTATTTGCGGTGAACATGGCGGCGATCCGTCCTCGATTGCGTTCTGTGAGCAAGTCGGGCTGGATTATGTATCCTGTTCGCCGTACCGTGTGCCAATCGCACGCCTCGCCGCCGCACAGGCCGCCATTCGCGAGGGAAACGCCAAAACCGTTCCTATGACAAAGGGTAAGGCCGTGGCTGGTTAAGTACGAGATGAAACGGGGAGGGCCATTCCCTCCTTGCTTTCTCGATCAAAAAGCGCCACATTAGTGTAATGAACGAAGATAATAAAAAGCCTGACGATAATAACGAAACCGAGAAAGAGCACGAAGTTCTTCGTACCTTCGATATGTATCATTTCTTTAGCCGCAAAGATGTTTTGCTGGCGATAGGTTTTATTGTGATCATGTTGATTGTAATTCTCTTTAAGACAATTTTGGCTCCACAAGCTGCTTAATTCAATTCATTGTAATGTAGTTATATTTGCATATTCTTTTTGAGGGTGTTAAAACCCTTTGATTGAAGGATATGTATAATGAAACGCGAATTCGATTCTGTTACGATTGCAGCCGTTTACATGGGCGAGGATTTATTTCCTCATGATCGCAAAGACCTGTCATCTGACTATCGCCAATTACAAAGCCATATTATTGAAGATGAGACGCGTTTCGGCGTGTCCGATATGCGCGATACCTATGATAACAATTATATCAGAGGTACTCTGAAATATGCGATCATGCGAAATTTCAACGGTATCAGCGATTTTTCCTGTGCGGTTGGTTTGTATCTGGATGAAATTGAAGGGCTGGAAGTGCCACTGGAAAACCGGAACGATCATATTTGCGCTTTAGCGCGCCAATATATTGCCCCTGCCGAAATTGGTATTGAACCCGCGTCTTAGGCTTTAACCGCGCACCAAGGCCAGCCCGATATCGCCGCAGGTTGAGCGAAGTTCGGCCTTTTCAGGTAAATCATTAAGTTTAACCATTTTTAAATGCTTCTTCCCGAGGCCGCGGTAATGCATACGGGCGGTCAGCTCTTGGCCTATATAACACCCTTTTTCGTAGGAAATGGCGTTGAGCGTATCCATGCGGGCTTCATCCATTGTTGATTTATTGACGAGTAAATCACGCGAGCCATCGGGGATTTCAAGCTCTATGCGGCGCCGATCCCATTCCTCAAACGGGCGCTCGGGTAGCTCTGGCTTGGTAAAGCTTCGAGAGCCCATATCTTTATGGCGCGGGTCAGGCGGGCCGGATTTGCTGTCTCCAAAAACCGCGTAAACTATAATGTTATCTTCCACCGTTATTTGGACCTCGGCACGCAGGCGGTACATATTTAGGCGTTTGGCTAAATCTTGAGCGCGCTCACCGCCTTCGCAATCCAAAAAATAGTGTCCGTTGCCCTGATGGATAAAGAAATCAAACAGGAATTTCCCCTGCGGAGAGAGCAGGCAGGCGTAGAGTATGTTGTCTGCGCTTAAATTGTCCATGTCGTTGGTTATCAGATTTTGCAAAAAATCATGCGCATCCTTGCCCTCGACCTTAATCAGGCCACGGTTTTGCAATGGTGTGAAAAATGGTGCGTCAGTCATATTTGTCTCTTGGCTATTCGGTTTGTTCTTAATATAAGCGTCGTGTGGTGAAAAAAAAGCTCATAGAAAACCTATGAGCTTTTAATAATGAGGTTTACGTTTTTTTATTCGTTCAAATCCTGATACACGCCGTCATCTTGCGTTTGTGCCTCGTCGTTACCGTATTCGGCTGGCGCTTTATATTCGTAATCAACATGGTTTTTCATGTAATTCTTGCGCGATTCATGGGCAACGCTGTAAGGCACATATTTCACGCGCTCCCAGCCTTTGGCGATCATGCAAGTTTCGAAATCGTGATAATTGCCATGCTCGGACAATAAGTATTTTGTGCGCTCTGGCGTTTCGAAGGAATCCAGCGCCATCTCATCGGATGATGTCACGCGTCCGGTATGCGGGTTGGCGGGAATGGCATCACGCAACTGACCAAGACGCTCAAGCTCGCGCAACTCGGTAACGCAGGTCGCAATGTCATTGTTCAGCATTTGCTGGGCCTTTGGACCTTGCGTGTAAGCGGCGTCGGAAACACTGGCACGCTGCCAATATTGACCGTTATCAACAATTTGTCTCGGGCTGTAAGTTGTGCAGGCGCCCAGAGCCAAAGTTCCGATTAATCCGCCAATCAAAAATGAAAATCTCATGCTATACAATTCTTCTTTATATTAAATTCAATGCTGTGAAAAAGAATAGCAAGAGG
>CAXBAL010000248.1:0-3293 GCA_963973475.1 uncultured Micavibrio sp. | reverse complement strand
AGACAGGCTTGAAACAGCACTTGGTCCTATTGTTAATTCTAAAAAATTATATATCATTTTTAGCGATTTGAAAAACACCTAAACCATACTGTTTTGCATATGACTCTGCCAACATTTCAATCTCTGGAGAGTCTTCGAATGAAAATATTTTAGGAATTCTATTTTGGAAGAAATAAAACTCCACTCTGTTTTCAATTCCGCCAGCATATAAGTCAACCTCAATACCTAAGGCCTCTATGCGTCTTTCTAAAGATCTTAGATCTGTTGGGCTATAGCCTTCCCCATAATGTAATACAACTTTACCTGAAGATAGTTCCAAAGCTTCATCAGAGGTAATAACATCATTGGGGGCCCGTAAACTGGCCTGCTGCACATTCTCATTCGCGCTTGCATCTTGCGCAATCGCGGGGGCGGCGGTGCCGAAGGCGAGGCCGAGTGCCAGAGTTGTCGCGGCGAGTTTGCTTTTAATATTTTGTGTCAATGACATTTACATAATCCCTTATCTTGAAGACGTTTATTTATATCGTTTCCGCATATATAAGTCAAGTTTTATGGAACATGCACGCTGGCCGCGCTTTTGCGAGCATGATGCTGCTCTGGCACCTTAACGGCTATGCTTACTTTTATTGTAACGGTTTATCCCTCTATACGGTCTGATGATTACGCGGCGTTGACGCGCGCTTTTCAAGGATATAGGCGGTTATGTGAACTATTTTATAGATTATAGTGCATTTTTAAGTCATGCTTCTTGGTGTCTATGCGCCGAACGCGCCTTTGCTTTTCTTATTTAAGATGGGTCTATACTGTTTTCATAATTTCCAAGGTTATGCTTTTTAGCAATGCTATCGGCAATTACTAAAATCTCGGTAGATGATTCAAAATCAAATACTTTTGGAATCTTTTGGTTAAAAATATAAAATTCAACACTATTTTCTGTACCGCCAGCATAGATATCTACATCAATTCCTACTATTCTCTCGATATTTCTCTCTAAGGATCTTACGTCAGAAGGACTGTATCCTTCACCATAATGCAGAACAATTTTGCCTGATGATCGTTCCAACGCTTGCTCTGAGGTAATAACTTCATTTGAAGCTTGTAAGCTGGCCTGCTGAATATTCTCATTCGCGCTTGCATCTTGCGCAATCGCGGGGGCGGCGGTGCCGAAGGCGAGGCTGAGTGCGAGTGTTGCCGTGGCGATTTTATCTTTCAACGTGTGTGTCTGTGGCATTATCATATTCCATAATTATCAAGGGTGCGTATATTTACCGCTCTTACCGACCTAAGTCAAGTTTTACGGTATTATGGTTGTATATGTTTTGCGCAGGGGGCGTAAAAGGGGAGGTGGTTGAAAGGGGGCATCCCGTTTTGCGGGGGTGCGGCCCTTCAATGTAAGCCACATATATGGCGAAGGTCTAAAGCGTGTGATGATCGCCTGAAAGTATGCGCTGGGAGAACGAGGTCTCGCGGCGGTTTTCTTCGATGCGGCGGCGTTCTTCATGCGGTGTATTGCGGCCGGGCAATTGGTCTGGTGTGTCAATGCCCGCAGTGTGGAAGGTGAAGCTCAGCATTGCTTCGGTGGCCAGAACGAAGGTGGCCACATTTCTTCTGCCTGTTGATGTTAATATTGCCATTGTTTTTACTTTCTTGTTTTGAGTATTTACTTTGTTGCGTTGCGGCAACGGGGGTTGATATGCGCCTCTTGGCCGCGCCTGTCAACGATTTTGGGCGAAATAGTAGTGGTAATAAAAACATCACAATTACAAATGACCGATAACCCTTATGGACAAAGGCTTTCCAGCATTATACGGAAATACCGTAACAGCCATGCGTTTTTCGCAACACTGCGCTATACGGGCGTTTCAGGGAATATATGTTTGTAAAGGCGGGGGCGGAGCCATGAAAAAACCCGGCGCAACATGGCCGGGTTTCTTAAGATGTTAATAAATAAACTGCGTTGATTACTTACGCGGCCTTTTGTGATTTCACGCCGGTTTTCTGGCGCATTTCTTTCGCGCTGTTCACCATGTTTTTCAACGCGTCTTTGACCTCGGGCCAGCCACGTGTTTTCAGACCGCAATCTGGGTTCACCCAGATTTGCTTTACGTCCAGAACCTTGGCGGCTTTGTCCAGCAGGGCGCTCATCTCGGCCTGCGTCGGGACACGCGGGGAGTGAATGTCATAAACGCCCGGTCCGATCTCGTTGGGGTATTTATATTCCACGAACGCATCCAGCAGCTCCATTTGTGAGCGGGAAGTCTCGATCGAGATCACATCGGCGTCCATGGCGCCGATGGAATCAATAACGTCATTGAATTCCGAGTAACACATATGGGTGTGGATTTGCGTCTCGTCCTCTACGCAACACGAGCTGATGCGGAAATTCTCAACAGCGTTGTCGAGGTATTCCTTCCAGTCATTGCGGCGTAGCGGCAGACCTTCACGGAAGGCGGCCTCGTCAATCTGGATCATGCGAATGCCTGCGGCCTCAAGATCGCTGACCTCGTCACGAATGGCCAGCGCAATTTGGCGGGCGGTATCGTTGCGGGGTTGATCGTCTCGCACGAACGACCACTGCAAAATCGTGATCGGGCCGGTTAACATGCCTTTCATGATCTGTTCGGTCTGCTCTTGCGCGAACTTGCTCCATTCCACAGTCATAGCGGTCGGGCGGGACACATCACCGAAGATAATCGGCGGCTTCACGCAGCGAGAGCCATAAGACTGCACCCAGCCGAATTTCGAGAAGGTAAAGCCGGAAAGCTGCTCACCGAAATACTCGACCATGTCGTTACGCTCCGGCTCGCCATGAACCAGAACATCCAGACCAACTTCGTGTTGGAAATCTACAACGGCCTTGATCTCGTTCTGCATGGCCTTTTTATAGGTCGCCTCGTCGATATCACCGCGCTTATAGTCCGCGCGTGCTTTGCGAATTTCCGCAGTTTGCGGGAACGATCCGATCGTTGTGGTCGGGAAAGCGGGAAGGTCGAGCGCCGCATGCTGCACGGCTTGGCGCTGCGCGAAAGCGGATTTGCGGGACTTCATCTCGGGTGTGATAGAAGATACGCGGCTCTGCACGTCTTTATTGTTAATACGGTTAGAGCTTTTCTTTGCGGCCTGAATAGCGTTGCTGTCGGCCAGCGCGCTTTCAATCGCATCGCGGCCTTCGCTTGCGCCTTTTGCCAGCGTGACAATCTCGCCAACTTTCTGGCGCGCAAACGCCATCCAGCTTTTTAGCTCATCATCCAGCGTCGTTTCGCTGTCCAGATCAACGGGGGAGTGCAGCAAGG
>CAXBAL010000247.1:0-3297 GCA_963973475.1 uncultured Micavibrio sp. | reverse complement strand
TGGAGGTAATCTTGGTCGTGCCGTGCGAGCCGATAATGGTCTCCAACCCGTCTTCCATGGCCTGAATATCGTTCCACGCATCGGCCAGCTCGAGCGCTTTAATCACGGCCTCTTTGGTAGCGAGCGGGTTGGAAAAACGCATATTTTCGATCAAGGTGCCGCGGAAGAAATGCGGGGTTTTGGGTACATAGGCAATCTGGCGGCGCAAATGCGGCGCGTCCAGCTGGCGAATATCAAACCCGTCCAGACGCACTACGCCGCCCGAGGCACGGTGCAGGGATTTGATCAGTTTCAGAATAGTGGCCTTACCGCTGCCGTTGCCGCCTGTAATCGTCACAAGATCGCCGGGGCGCGCTTCGAAGTTCAAATTGCGGAAGGCGTAATCGCTTTCATCACTATAACGGAAATCGACATTGTGAAACGAGATCGCGCCTTTCAAGCGGGGTAGGCGGGAGAAGCTCTTGGCTTCCTCGGCCTCGGTGTCGATATCAATGAGTTTGTTGACCTGTATCACGCTGTTACGGAGCTGCTCCAGACGCGGGATCATGGTACACAGCGAATAGAACGGGGTCAGCACGCGCCAGACCAAAATCATCGTCGCCACCAGCGCGCCTGTGGTGAGCGTCCCCGCCCAGATCATGTGCGCGCCAAAGCCGATAGTCGCAACGGCGGCCAGCACGGTCAGGCTATGGGCGCAAGTCTCGGCGACCATCCCCAGCCAGCCTAAATGAAAATGGGTCATCATCTCGCGGCCTGATAGGTGACGGAATTTTTCTTGCCATTTGGCGCTCAGGCCATGATTGCGTATGCCCTCCAGCTTCTCGAAGGTCTCGATCGTAAATTGCTGGCGCGCGGAGCTGGTCTTGGCCGCCAGCCGAATGGAGATTTTGATCTTATGACGAATAGCCAGAAAGAGCGCGACATAGCCGATCACCATGGCCAGCGGTACGAACACCAGCGGCCCCGCGATGAAATAGACAGCCAGAATGGCGATAAAGACGAACGGTGTTTCGATAAGAGACAGAAACACCGAACCGCTGAAGAAATCGCGCACGGCCTCAAAGGTTTTGATGCGGGCAATCTGGCTGGCGACAGAGGCTTTTTCAATCAAATCGGGCGAGAGGCCGATCAAATGATCAAAGATTTTATTGCCGACAATATTATCCATCCGCCCCGCCAGCCATGACAGTCCGCGCGAACGGATAGCGCGCAATTTCCATTCGAACAAAATCGCAATCAGCGCCCCCACGGCCAGCATGGGCAGCGTGTTAATAGTGCCTGTCGCAATCACGCGGTCATAAACCAGCATAATAAATAAAGGCGTGGTGAGGGCAATAATATTCAGGATCAATCCTGCGGTCAGTACTTGCGCAAAGGTGCCGTTAAAGCGCCCAATCAGCGCGCGGAACCATGAATGGCCGGAGCCTTGGCGCATGAATTTCGAGGTGGATTGACGATTTTCATCATAGACTTGAAAAAACCAGACTTTGCCGTTGCGATCAAAGCTGGGCGGTACGGCGGAGATGAGTTTAGATACAGGATCGAAGAATTGCAGATTATCATCACTATCGCGGCCAAGAATAATGCTCGGCACGCCGCCGCGCGGAATAAACAGGCCGGGCAGCAAACGCTCGTCCAGATCGTTTAGATTTGCCTTGGCCCAGCGGCAATAATACCCCAGATGTGCCATGGTATTGAGTACATCGGCCTCATCCAATTTGGTATCGGTATAGGGCAAAGCCTCCAAGATACGCTGGACTTTACAGCCCGGCTCCATCTTAAGGATCAGCGCGCAAAGGCAAACTTCCCACGCGCCGCGCTCATTGAAATGCTTGCGCCCTGTCTTGGCCAGCATATGCAGCATATCCAGTATAGGCTGGCTGTCAGCAAAACGGGTGAAGCCCGCGTTATTGGTTGTTTGGGGTTGAGCATTTATCATAGGCGTAGCTCCTTATACGGGCGGACATTGTTGGCATTCGCCCCAATCGTTTTCTGGCGCAACGTCCCATCGACCAGATCATAATGGCGCTCGGCAAGGCCGTAGATATTGCGGTCATCCGAGACCAAGATCATGGACGTTTTAGTTTTAAGGCGTGCCAGCAGGCTGTAGATTGTGGCATAGCCGTCTTTATCCAGCGCGCGGTCAGCGCCGTCAAACAAGATCAGGCGCGGTTTATTGGCCAGCACACGTACAATGGCAAGGCGCTGTTTCAGACCCGGCGTTATGCTGTCGGTGTTGGTGCCTGTTAAGAAGGTATCGAACCCGCCCGGCAATTTGGCCACGTCTTTATCGACCTGCACGAGGGCGGCGAGTTCTTTGGCTTGCGCTTCATTTGTTTGGCCGAAACAGGTGATATTGTCACGGATTGTGCCGCGGAAAATGAGGGGAACAGAGCGGATATAGCCAACATGGCGCACAAGTTCCTCGGCGCGGTAGGCGTTGATATTCTCGCCGTCCAGAATAACCTCGCCCTCTTGCGCCGTGTAAATTCCGGCGATCAGGTTGAGCAATGTTGTTTTGCCCGACCCATGCGCGCCCGATATGCTGATAGCCTCGCCGCGGCGCAGCTCCAGATCAATACCGTTCAGAATTGGCGCGTCTTCATTGCGGAAGCGGAAGGTTACGTTTGAGAGGGATATTTTCCCCTCGGCCAAGGTCTGGCCGCTAGAGGTTTTGGGCGTGATTTCATGTTGCGGTGTCATCAGCAAATCTTCGATATGCTTGCGCGCCAAACGGAAATCCTGATATTGCGTCCAGAGCGAGAGCGCGCGTTGCACGGGTTGCATAATGCGCCCAGAAAGCAGCAGGATTGCAATTAATCCCCCTGTGGTCAGCGCCCCGCCAAGCACAAAATAGGCCCCCACGGAAATGACCGAAGCCACCATGATGTTGGAGAAAATCGCCGCCGCGTTAAACGTGCCGGATGTTGCCTCGGTGACTTTGTAATTGGCGAAGGTGGAGTCCTCTTCCATGGCCTCGTAACGGCGCGCAAAGAATTTTTCCAGTGCGAAAGATTTGACCGTATGTACACCTTCCAAGGCTTCGATCAGGAAGTTAAAGCGTTTGTCGTCTACCGTCTCACGGCGTTGTAGCGCCCCGCGCAGGCCGTAGCCTTTCCAGATGGAGACAAGTGTAAAGAGCACGAGTATGGCTGCAGGCACGGCAACAATGATTCCGCCGATATAGGCAATCAGAATGAAAAATAACGGCACAAAAGCGAGTTCGATGAGTACGGTGGCGGAATAGCCGTTGTAGAAATCCTTCAGCTTCCCGACCGAACTCATGCGGTGTAAATG
>CAXBAL010000246.1:0-3341 GCA_963973475.1 uncultured Micavibrio sp. | reverse complement strand
AAAAGTTGTTGGATTTGGCCTCCAGCAATTCATCTTCGGTCAATGTGCCTTGGGTGACGATGCGCACGACTTCGCGGTTGACCAAAGCTTTGGAGGCAGGTTTTCCTTCTTTCTTAACGCGGGCTTTGGCTTGGTCGGGCGTTTCTGTCTGTTCGCAAATGGCGACTTTATAGCCGCCGCGGATTAATTTAGCTAGATAGGGGGCGTAGGAATGGAAAGGGACGCCGCACATGGATATGTCATCGCCGTTGGATTTGCCGCGTTTGGTGAGGGTGATGTCGAGCACGGAAGCGGCGGTTTCGGCGTCGCTGTAGAACAGTTCGTAAAAATCGCCCATGCGGTAAAAAAGCAGACAGCCGGGATGAGCGTCTTTAATGGTGTGGTATTGTGCCATCATGGGTGTATGGCCCAGCGCCAGATAATGATCTAGTCCTGTTGCCGTGTTTTGCTCTGCCACTGCGCTTGCGATTTGTCCCATATGTGTGTTTTAGAAGATTATGAGCGCAAGATCAAAGAAAAGCGTATCAGGTGGAAGAAGTTCCTGTGGAGCCAAAGCCGCCTTCGCCGCGCTCGCTCTCCTCTAAATTCTCGACGATATCCCAGCCGATGGTCTCGTGGCGCTCGACAACCATTTGGGCGATGCGCATGCCGCGCTCTATAATAAACGGGTCTTTGCCGTGATTGATCAGGATGACTTTGATCTCGCCGCGGTAATCGGCGTCAATCGTGCCGGGGGTGTTGAGGACAGTGACGCCGTATTTCAAGGCTAAACCGGAGCGCGGACGAATTTGTGCCTCGTAGCCTGCGGGCAGGGCGATGGCAAGGCCGGTTGGCACCAATGCGCGTTCGCCGGAATCAAGCTCGATCGCTTCTTCCAGTGCGGCGGATAGATCCATACCGGCGGAAAGCGGTGTTGCATAGGTCGGCAAGCGCAAGCCAACGGCATGCTCCAAAGGTTTGAGCGCAATCTTGACGCGCTTTTCTTCTTGCTGGTTGGCCAGTTCGTTTTGCTGCTGGCGGAGTTTTTCGATATTCGGGTTATCGGTCATAATGCTCTATTATCTTTTTCACAAGCCTGCGGGCGATTTCCGCCTTGGGGCTTTGGTTCCAGTCTTCGGTGTCATGTTTGGTTATAAAATGCACATGATTCTCGGTTTTGCCAAAGACTTTTTCACCTGAGACATCATTGGCGAGTATCCAATCACATTTTTTTGCCTTTATTTTGGCTTTAGCATTCTCGATTAAGTCATTGGTTTCGGCAGCAAATCCGATGGTTAAATTCGGACGCATTTTATGCTTGCAGAGTGTTTTGAGGATATCGGGATTTTCTTTGAGTGCAATTGATGGCGGAGATGTATCACCGCGCTTTTTAATTTTATGATCGGCGATTTTCTTTGGTGCCCAATCGGACACGGCGGCGGCGCAGATGGCGATATCGGCGGGCAGGGCATCCAGACACGCGTCCAGCATGTCTTCTGCCGTTGTGATGTTTATAAGGCTCACAGTCGGCGGCGCGGGCAAGCTCACAGGGCCGCTGACGAGAGTGACTTTCGCGCCAGCCAGTTCCAGTGCGGCGGCGATGGCATAGCCTTGGCGGCCGGAAGAGCGGTTGCCGATATAGCGCACCGGATCAATCGGTTCTTGCGTTGGGCCTGCGGTTACGAGGGCATGCAGGCCTTTTAACGGGCGCTCGAAAAAGAAATCAAGCACGGCTTGCAGGATGGTTTCGGGCGTACTCATGCGGCCAAGGCCATATTCACCGCAAGCCATTTCACCTTCGTCCGGTCCGATTTGGGTAAGGCCGCGAGATTTTAGCAGCGTTAAATTGTGCTGTGTAGCAGAATTGTCCCACATTTTATGGTTCATGGCCGGTGCAAACAGGATGGGTTTATCGGCGGCGAGCAAAGTGGTGCTGGCCAGATCATCGGCTTTGCCGCTTGCGAGCTTTGTCAGAAAATCGGCGCTGGCAGGGGCGACAATAATGACATCGGCCTCGCGAGAAAGGCGGATATGTCCCATGTCGGTTTCGTCTTTGAGTGACCATAAGTCGGTGAAGACTTCTTCCTCGCAGAGTGCCGAGACGCTTAAGGGGGTGACGAATTGCGCGCCGCCGCCAGTCAAAATAGCGCGCACAGCAGCGCCGTTTTTTCTTAGTAAGCGGATGAGTTCCAGCGATTTATAAGCGGCAATCCCGCCTGTTATCACCAGCAAAACCGATTTGTTTTCCAAGGGTTTATCCATGCATATTTATATATAGCAAAAGCCCCGCTTGTGGAAGCAGGGCTTTTTAAATTATTTGATCAGTCATCCTGGCTAAGATGCCGGAAAGAAAGAGTGATCTTATAGATCGTCGCCTTCAGTTACCGGTGTATCGTGATTGTCATGCGTTGCATCTTTTGCGGCTTCTTCTGCAGCAGCTTTTGCATCTTCAACGGCTTGGTCGATCACATCTTCAGCAGCGGCTTCGGCGGCTTCTTCAGCGGCGTCAACTTCTGCATCGGTTGCATCGGCCGGAATTTCTTCCATGGCTTCGTCGGTTGCTTCATCAACAATTGTGTCAATTGCTTCTTCTGTGCTTTCGTCCATTGCGTCGGCAGTTTCATCCTGAACGTCTTCGGCAACGCCCTCTACGCCATCATGGGCAGCATCTTCGGCATCTGTGTGGCCGTGATCGGCAACATCTTTGATGGATTTGGATGCGTTTTGTACGGCTTGCGTTGCTTTAACACCTGCTTCTTGTGCCATTGAATTTGCACCGCTAACGATACCGGATGCTTTTGGTGCAGCCGTGGCCATGCCCGCGGCAGGCTCGATGTTGGCATAACCGGCGCCATCTGTGACAGCCATGTTATTATAGATTGTGAAGACGGCCACCAGACCGGCCACAAGAACAACGCCTGAATAAACGATAGACTTTGTAAAATTACTCATTATTTAAATTCCCTTTTCTAATTTTATGACGCAAGTAAACCTTTGTTTTGATTGCGTGGAGGCTACAATGCCGCTTTTCCCATAGTCATGTCAATAAAAATTCACAAGCCCTTGAAATTTATGGAAAATGCAATGGGTGCGAATTATATTAGATTTTACTGCCGCTATGAATGCACGCAATTCCCGCAGAAAGGTTTGAAAACGTTGCATTTTTAAATCCCGCGCGCTCCATTCTGGTTTGTAATTCCTTCTGGGAGGGATGCCTTTGTATGCTCTCAATGAGGTATTGATAGCTTTCGCGGTCCTTGGCGACTATTTCGCCGATTTTTGGTATGATGAGAGAGGAGTATAAGCTGTATCCCTTTGCGAGTAGGGGATTGCGTACGTTGGAAAATTCCAAACAATAGAAC
>CAXBAL010000245.1:0-3369 GCA_963973475.1 uncultured Micavibrio sp. | reverse complement strand
GGAACAGTTTGAATCTGCGGGCATGCGGATATTAGTGAATTCTTTTGAAGGCGGCGTGCATATGGCCACCAGCGCGGATGGCTTCCGACTCATATGCTTTCAAGGGCATCAGGAATACGATACGATTAGTATCCTAAAAGAATACCGCCGCGATTTAACACTTTATCTGGAAGGCAAGCTGGAGCAAAAACCGCCCCTGCCCACGCATTATTTCTCCTCCGAAGCGCTCGCCCTGATCGAGGCCTACCGCGAAAACCCGCACGGGGAATTCCCCGAAGAGGCCATCACGCCGCATATTGAAAACACATGGCGCGATTCGGCCCGCGCCATCATCGGCAACTGGATTGGCCAGGTTTACCAGACCACCAATGTCGATCGCCGGAAGCACTTCATGGATGGCGTTGCCCCGGATAATCCGCTGGGGATGTGATTTAACGGACGCGCCGCGCGCCTTCGGGCATAGGCGTGGGTCTTGCACCGCCGAACAGGCCGCGGTTGCGTACGGCGACTTTTGATCCGCCGCTGGGGCCTGTGCGGGCATAAATCTGCTTGCTGGCCTCAACCATATGCAGCCCTGCCACAAATGGCATGAAGGTCTTGCCGAGATTTTCAAACATACCCGCCGATTTCATGATCATCGAGAGCTTATAGGGCGGCATGAAAAGGGCTTCTTCAACACGTTCCTGTATGAACTTGTTCTCGCGGAGATAGTGGGTAAGCTGCGATACGCTATAAGGGGTACCCTGCCCCATCGGCGACCATTCGGCGTGCGCCCACATGCCCGCGCGGTTCGGCAAATGCATCACAATCTGGCCATTGGGTTTTAAAATGCGGTACATTTCGGCCAGATTGTGATGCATTTGCGATGAATATTCGAGGGCATGTATCATCAAAATGCGGTCCACCGAAGAGATCTCGATGGGAATTTCGGTTTCTTCGGCCACCGCGACCATGTTTTTGTAATCATGCGGCCACGGATGAGCGCCTTGGGCGGCGGGCATAACATTAAAAATCCGCTCTGCCTCCTCCATAAACATGCGCATATAGGGAACGGGATAGCCATAGCCCATAACGCGCAGCCCATGTAAATCCGGCCAGATTTCACGAATGCGCTCCTGCATAATCCGGCGCACGATGCGCCCGATGCGGGAAGTATAAAAGGCTTTGATGTCATAAGCGGAGGCCTGCATATTTCTATCCTACAACAAATCGCGCAAGGCCGAAACAAGCGGAATATCGGCGGCGGGCATGGGGTAGTCGAACATATCAGTGGGGCGCACCCATTTGAGGGCTTGATGCTCGCGCGGTTGGGGCGTGCCGCGCCAGACACGGCAAATAAAAAGCGGCATGAGCAGATGAAAACTATCATAGCTGTGAGAAGCAAAGGCGATTGGCGAGAAGCAGCAAGGGCGCGTTTCGATTTGCAACTCCTCCTCGAGCTCACGCATAAGCGCATATTCAGGCGTTTCGCCCTCCTCGACCTTCCCCCCCGGAAATTCCCAGAGCCCCGCCATCGGTTTGCCGACAGGTCTTTGCGCGATCAAAATGCGGCGATCTGCATCCACCAGCGCGGCGGCGGCCACATGCACCACAGGTAGGGACGGCTTTGGCGGTTTCGGGTTATCCAGGGCTTCTTCGCAACTACGCATGGTCTATCATCTCGTTTTTAAATATTAAAAAGCCGCGGTCAGAATATGGCCGCGGCTTTAATGCTGTTTAAGCGCATATACTACTCACCTGCGGCAGGCTCGATCGCATTGCCGTTGATGTCGTATTTCTGGATGCTGGCATCTTCGCGCCAATCGCTCATCATCTCTTCCAGCAACTGACGTTGAACGTCATTTTGCAAGAATTGCTTGGCTTCTTCAAAGGTCGGCTTAGGGCGCTGACGTTTTTCTTCCAATTTAATGATATGGTAGCCGAACTGTGTTTGAACAGGCTCTTGCGTTACTTGGCCTTCTTTCAGATCAAAAGTGGCTTCGGCAAATTCCGGCACAACGTCACTTTTGGCAAAATATCCAAGGCTACCGCCATTTTCGGCAGTATTGTCTGTTGAATATTCTTTCGCCAATTCAGCAAAATCTCCACCGTCTTTCAACTTGGTAAGGATTTCGTTCGCTGTGGCTTCATCTTCTACCAGAATATGCGCGGCTTTGGCTTCCTGCACATCAGGTTGCTCTTTAACGAACTCGTCATAGGCTTGCTTTAAGCGCTTGTCGGTCATTTTCTTGGCAACTTGTTGTTCAAGATAAGCGGCGCGGATGATTTGCTCTTTCGCCATCTCGATTTTCTGTTGAACTTCTTCGTCCTGCTCAACGCTGTCTGTGTCGATGTTCATCTCGACGATTTTGGCGTTGATCACCTGCTCCTGAGCCAACGGGAAAAGCTGACCGATCGGCAATTGGCGAATATTCGGCGGCAATTGTGTGATAAAGTTCAAAACGTCGAGACGCATAATCTCTTCATCGCCAACTTTGGCAACAACAGGATTACCGGGATCAATTTCCGGTACCTCTGATGCGGTTTCATCTGCTTCTGCCGTATCGGTTGTTTCTGTCGTTGTCTCTTCGTCAGTCGTATCGGTAGCAGCAAGTTCTGCGTCGCCTTCTATAGCGGCTTCACCATTTGCGGCTTCTTCATTGGCATCGGCCAAATCGGTGGCAGCGTCTGCGGCGGCATCGCCATCGGTTTCCACGTCTTGCTCGATCTGCGCAGTTTCGGAAGTAATTGCGGCAGGCGCTTCATCGGTCATCTGACCGGACAGATAAGCCAGCGCCCCGACAGCGACCACTGCCAGCACCACAAGCACGATAACTACCGCGTTACCGCTCTGTGTCTTTTTCATTGCATTAAAATTCGTCATAGTATTCATTCCAATCCTTTGGTTTTTGAAATATTTAACGAAACTAGCGCGGCTGGATATGCTTTTCAACTCTATTCACGTGGATACTAACAAAAACCATGCGTGCCACCCGTACGGGTATGTTGACGTATTGACTATAGGGGCTTATAGAATAGGTTAAGCGCTATAGTAACAACAAGCGCTCTAAGATAATAAGCCCTGCAAGGAATACCATGGTTTTCGCACTCGCCTCTAAAATTTTCGGCTCCGCCAACGAACGGACTATCAAAAAACTGTCGCGCCACGTTGACCCTATCAACGCTCTGGAAGAAAAATACGCGGCAATGAGCGATTCCGAATTGCAGGGGCAAACCCAAGTTTTCAAATCACGCCTAAGTGAAGGTGCCAGCGAAGACGACATCATGTATGAAGCCTTCGCTGTTGTGCGCGAGGCCGCCAAGCGTGTTCTTGGCCAGCGCCATTATGATGTCCAGCTTATCGGGGGTGTCTGTTTGCACCAAGGCCGT
>CAXBAL010000244.1:0-3378 GCA_963973475.1 uncultured Micavibrio sp. | reverse complement strand
TCACGATATATTCCGAGGCGCGAATAAAAAGACGCCCGAAGAAATTTGTCGCGAACCATCCCACAAATACAAAGAAAACGATTGCGATTAGAATACCTAGACCCGGTATCGTGGTCGTACCGTAAACCCCTTCATAGGATTCTTTGGGCAGGATTTTAGCAACCGTGCTGTCGACAAAATTAAAGAAAATATAGGTCAGATAGATGGTAATACTGATCGGCGCCGCCACCAATATACCGGCCAGAAAATACCCGCGAAAACGCTGCCCTAGCGTGCGCCCGCCATTGACATGATCATCCACAACGCTCTCGGTTGTGGTTCTGTGTGCATGTCTTTGTATTTCATCGTCTTCCATAAGCGCATAATGTGCCGCGGCACAAAAAAAAGCAAGAGCGCATCAAACGCCCTTGCTCATATATTTTATGAATATTAAAACCCTAACGCTCTAACGCAGGGCGCGCCAATGTCTTTGCATCCATCTCGAATTCATCAACGGCCACGACTTTTGCCTGCGCCGCGCGCGCCGCGGTGACAATTGCCAACTCATCTTCCGTATAATCACGCTTTTCCTGCGCGGCTTGACGCAAGATAGGCAGAACCTGCGTCCATTTCTCCAGCGCATCATCAAAAGCCGCCAGGGCCTCTGTATTCGGGTCTGTCGGGCGGTAAACATCTTTGGTCAAAGTTGCCCGCGCCTTTGATGGGCGTGTAATCGTGGTGGCCACGCGGTGCTCCAGAGCATCATCGGGCTTCCAGTTACGGGACCGGAATTGATAAACGGGAAAGATTGCCGCGCGCATAAACTCGCTCAAGATCACATTCTTGGTCGTTACCTTATCTTCCGTACCATCGGCCAGCGTTACTTTCTTCGTTTTCTTATTCGGGTAATTCTTCAAGAAATCATCGAAAGCTTCTTCGGATTTGTGCAGACAATGGCGCATGGACCATTCCAGCAAATCACGCTCCTCTTCCGGTCTGCCATTGGCTTCGAACTCGTTCAACGTACAAGCGGCCATGTACATATAGCTCATGACATCACCAAGACGTCCGGCTGTACGGCCTCGTGCCATCAGTCCTTTTTGCAAATGCATAATCGAAACATTGGTCGCCATCTGCATGGATTTACTCATGCGATTAATGTGGCGATAGAAGTGCTTGGTTTTCGGGTCAACATCATCATACCCGCCGCCATGAACAATACTCGGCAGCATAGCTTTACCCCAGCTATAACCGGTTTCTGCCACCATAGGTACGGCATGTTTGGCAAGACCAAGCATATTATTGTCTTCCAGCGCGTTGAATATATGGCGCGCATGTTTGTGTGAACGCATAAGCCCTTGCACGCCGATTATAAGGTGCTTCGTAAGATAATATGCACCCTCAACAGCGTGCGCCACCGGAATGGCACGGATAGAACGGTTAATCGGATTGGACGGTCCATCCATAACGCCTTTACCGCAAAGCACACGCTCGGCATCATTTAACCCCTCCTCCATCATCGCCACCAGATGGTTTTTGGCAATTGCAGACGACACAGTCGGCATCGCGCCATCATCCACCGTTTTAGCGGCAATCGTGCTTACGGCCTGCGCCATATATGTATAGCCGGCGATGCGCGCCAAAGGCTCCTCCAGCCCTTCCATATCTTTTAGCGTACGGTTAAACTGCGTACGGGTTCCGGCAAATGCTCCGGCTGTTAAAGAGGCAACTTCCAGCGCTGCGGTGGCCGAACTCGGCAAAGAAATACCGCGCCCGATGGCCAGACATTCCTGCAAATAGCGCTGATGCTGACCTGCGCTTTCAAGGCCGCCGATAATGCCATCGGTAGAGAGTTTTACATTCCCCTGTATGACACCATTCGGAAATGGCACACCGTTGGGGCGTAGGCGTTTATCGGCGATCAGGCCTTCTGTCTCGCGCGGCACCAGTGAAAACGTCATGCCGACATCTTCCTGATCACGCCCCAAAAGATTATCAGGATCTTTCAACATATAAGCCACGCCCAGCAAATTGGCGATCGGTGCCAACGTAATGTAGCGCTTATCAAGGTTTTCAATATGAATGTAGAGCTCCCCGCCCTCGTCCTTTTTTACCACCCCGGTCGAACTCATGCCGCCGAACAAATCCGATCCTGCGTTCGGCTCTGTGGCGCCGAAACAGGTAATAAACTCGCCGCTGGCGATTTTGGGAAGAATAGAATCTTTTTGTTCTTGTGTACCGTATTCGTGAACCAACTTGCCCGGGCCGAGGGAATTAATCACCATCGGAATAATACCTGCGGCAAAACTGCGGCTCGCTAATTTTTTAATGATTGTTGCGTGTGCCTGCTCTGAAAAGCCCTTACCGCCATATTCTTTGGGAACGCCCAGACCAAAAAGGCCGATGGATTTCATTCTCTCAATCACTTCAGGAGGCGCCATTTTCTCGTCGCTCTCCCAGATTTCCCAATCCTTAATGATCGCACAGAGATCATCGACCTCGTTATCAATATAGCTTTTCTCTTCTTCGCTCAGCCCCTCAATCTCGGCGATACGGCGCAAATCCTTATGCTCCGGGCGGCCATTCACAAAAGACGCCTCCCAGCCGACTGTTCCGACCTCAAGCGCTGTGCGTTCTTCCTCTGTTGCTAAACTCTTCTTTGACATCTCTTATGTGCTCCCCACTCAGGCAATTTATGTTTTTAAATTCAGTCACAAAGTATTGACTTGCAAGGTCTAAAGTCAATTTGCAGTGCAGCAAAAACTCATTTAAAGTGCACAATACATTCAATACGGCCGCAAAGTTGGCTTATGCGCTCGCTTCGGGCGCTATGACAATGGCGCCCTCTGGCTATCAGAGACATGACTGGAAACCTACCAGCCAAGAAAAGCCCGAAACCATGCGCGAATTTTACCGTGAAAAAATAAATGAAACCATGGCCACAAAAAGAGTAAATTTGATTAATGATAGGTGAAGTACCAAAGAAAATACGAACCAGGCTACAAACAAAAAGGGGGAAAGTGGTGATCGCTGAGGGATTCGAACCCTCGACCTACTGATTAAAAGTCGCTCCTATGTATATACAAGAGTCAATCAACAATAGATAAATTAACACAATATCAAGCACTTGCTTAACAGTACATTAACATAACTGTCATTGAATTTTATTGGGGATTAATACGAGTTGTCCCACAGTTGTCCCATGAAATTGAGTTTTCAAGACTGCATGGTCACTCTCAGAAATATGAATAGACTGCACCCAATAAGATTAATAGCAACCATAATGTTATAATTTCGAACTATGCAGCAGGCACCCAAAACGATGAGAACCTTGCTTCATTATAGATTAGTACTAATCAGTCAATTAAATCGATACATAGATTATGGTATGCCTTCTCT
>CAXBAL010000243.1:0-3391 GCA_963973475.1 uncultured Micavibrio sp. | reverse complement strand
TTACTTTTGACGGCTCTACATGGGTTGGCGGCGGTTTATTATATGATTATTCATTTTCGCCTGGTTGGTATTTAACCCCTAGCTTAGGCGTAGGGCTTTATTCTCAGGGGGGCAGTGACCTTGATCTTGGATCTCCCGTGCAGTTCCGCACGCAGCTAGAAGTATCATATGAGTTTGAAAACAACCACCGTGCAGGGTTGGGTTTCTCTCATATTTCTAACGCGTCTCTGGGTGATGAAAATCCCGGCACTGAAGTACTTGCAGTTTATTGGCATATCCCATTCAACGATATATTTTAAAAAGAATGAGCTAAAACAAAACCCCGCTAATATTTTGGCGGGGTTTTTAAAATTGTTATTTGATGCTAGCGATATGGCGCATCGGCGGCTAGATTCGATGCAAGCTGCGCTTCCCAGCGATCGCCGTTGGAAAGCAATTTATCTTTATTATAAAACAGCTCCTCACGTGTCTCTGTCGCGAATTCAAAATTCGGTCCTTCTACAATAGCATCTACTGGGCAAGCCTCTTGGCACAGGCCGCAATAAATACACTTGGTCATATCAATGTCATAGCGTGTTGTGCGGCGAGAGCCATCTTCGCGTGGTTCGGCCTCAATAGTGATGGCAAGTGCAGGGCAAATGGCTTCGCATAATTTACAAGCAATACAGCGCTCTTCGCCATTAGGGTAGCGGCGCAATGCGTGCTCCCCTCTAAATCTTGGCGATATTGGCCCTTTTTCATGAGGATAGTTAATGGTAACGCGTGGCATGAAAAACATATATTTCAACGTCAGCATAAAGCCCTTTACGATTTCCACCAATAAAAAGGAGCGCGCGTAATTGTTCATGTTTTATAGAAACCTTTAGGTTTGCGGAGCCAATGTTGACCCCAATGTTTTGTTAATCTGGTCAGCACATTGATGTGCCTTTTTACGAATTTGTTTTTTCAGCAGCTTAGCATCTTCGCTAAAAAGTTCATACTGACTAAACGCACTTTTTTCATCTGCAAAATAACATTTTTGTTCAACAAGTACAGTGCCTTTTTCAAGTTCTGTGATCTTCATTTGCATATCAATATCTACCCAAAAACGGGATTTATTACCGGGGTTAGGTTTTAGTGCCCATTCATCAATATTGTAATCCAGTAAATATGCAACGTCTGGGTTTTGCGCGCTTACCTTTTTAACCTCATAAGATTTTTCTTTGCCCTTGAAGGTTAAGGTTAAAGGCTCTTTATCCAAATTGAGAGCGGAAATTACGATTGGGGCTGTTTCTTTTTCGGCGATTTCAGCCGGGTGAGGATATGATTTTATCTTTGCAATTGCTTCTGACTTTTCCTTTTCCCCCTTGGTAAAAGAGATGAAATTATTTGCTTTCTCGCGCCAGCTCAACATTGCGTCTGTTACCGGGGCATCCTCATGAATAATTAACAACTTTGTTCTTTTGGGGCCGGTGTCCTGTATTTCTGGCTGGGTATATGTTTTGGAGTCGCGCGCATAAACGCTCTCACATGCATTTAAAAAAAAGCAAGATGCCATCAGGATTAGAGGGAGGAGTTTTGGGGGCATAGAACCTACCTATAGATTTGTTGCGTAACGAATATTCTCCTAAGGTAACGCATCAAATGTAAGAAGAGTTCCGGCAATTAGCACGACCCAAAATAATGTGAGGGGCAAGAATATCTTCCAGCCCAAACGCATTAATTGGTCATAGCGGTAGCGCGGTAGAGTTGCACGTGACCAGAGGAACACGAATAATACGGCCGCAGTTTTTAGCGCAAACCAGAAAAGCCCCGGTACCAAAGCCAGTATTTCGGTAATGCCGGTTGGCAGCCACATGCTGAACGGGGGAAGCCACCCACCCAGAAAAAGCGTTGTTGTAATAGCACTCATCAGGATCATATTGGCATACTCACCAAGGAAGAAGAGTGCAAAGCTCATCGCAGAATATTCCACCATAAAACCGCCCGTGATCTCGGATTCACCTTCAGGCAGGTCAAACGGCGCGCGGTTCGTTTCGGCCAGTATAGAAACCAAAAACACAATAAACATCGGGAACAGCAATAGCTGCATCCAGACAGGCCGTGGTGTTTCAACAATGACTGTTAGATTGAGTGAACCGACACAAAGCAGGACACAAACAATAATTAGTCCCATAGAAACTTCGTATGAGACCATTTGTGAAGCGCTTCGTAGGGCGCCCAAGAAAGCATAGCGTGAATTAGACGCCCATCCGGCCATAATAACGCCGTAGACCCCCATGGATGAAATGGCAAATAGGTACAAAACACCGACATTGATATTGGCCAGTACCCAGCCCTTATCAAACGGAATTACCGCCCAGGCTACCAATGAGAGCGCGAATAGTAGCATCGGTGCCATCAGGAAAACGGGTTTATTGGCTTGTGATGGGATAATCGTTTCTTTGGAAAACAGTTTCAAGCCATCGGCAATTGGTTGCAATAAGCCAAACGGCCCAACGGTCATCGGTCCCTGTCTGCGTTGCATGCCGCCCAGAACTTTACGTTCGGCGTATGTTAGATAGGCAACGGAAATCAGAACACCGCCGACAATCAAAACGATATAAAGCAAAGTAAAGGCCGTCCAGATGCCGTATGTTTCCCAAAGTTCGATCATATTATGCTGCCTTGATAGTCTTGCCGTTTTTAATAAATTGAATGAGGTTCGGTTTAAAGTAATCAGGTCCTTTTAGCACTTTGCCATCACTTGCGCGGCGAATTGGCTTTCCATCCTCGCCCAATTTGCTCATATTCGAGGCGTGGACTTCGGCAAAAGCGCGGTCTTTTTGATCTTGCAGACCAAATGATAGAAAAGCACCATCTAACACATATTGCAGATCAATAAGTGCATCGAGCGTTTCCACGACATCGCCATCAGCAAGTGCCTCTTTTAGCTCGTCCAGTTCTTCTTGCAGAAGATTGATACGTAGCGCATTGGTCTTCGCATCAGAAATATTCGGCGCGGATTCTATAGGAAGGCCGTATGTTTCGTGGAATTCTTGGACTTGATCGATGGTGGTTTTGGTCATTATTCGGCGGCCTCCGCTATTTTTTCATTCTTTTTTGGGGCGGCAAATGCGCCCTGACACTCACGCATGGTTCTGGATGCGCGGGCAATCGGGTTGGTCAGATAATATTGTTTGACCGGAGTTGTAAACGCGTCCTTCTCCAGCTTACCCTTTTCACCGAATGTGCCCCATTTCTCTGGTATCAGTTCATCAATGACCGTAAATGTTTTCCATGTATCGGCAATATGGGCGCGTAATTCCGCGCCCGTATTATACGGCAAAGTTTTGCCCAGTACTTCGGATAGTGCGCGAATGATTTTCCAGTCCTCTTTAGCTTGCCCGGGTGGGGATATGGCCTGGCGGGC
>CAXBAL010000242.1:0-3397 GCA_963973475.1 uncultured Micavibrio sp. | reverse complement strand
CGCGGCTTGCATCATGGTAAATACGGCAAATGACGCCACGGCAAAGAAGAAAATTTCACGCTTATATTTTTCACTGAGCTGCCCTTCCTTATCCTGAGAATAGCGGCACATCGCTCCGAAAACAGTAAAAAGGAAACCAAGCGTCCCGTATTCAAATGCCATCCCTGTCGGTATCGCCAATAACAATAAAAGGAAGAATAAGCCGGCCATCGCTTCCCCGCCTCTGCGCCCCGCCCCCATCCAACTGTCAATAAAATTGCGCCCAATCATCAGCGTTACAAGTATGGAGACAGGCAAAAGATGTTCACCGGCCAACATTGAACCGATCAGCAGAAGTCCCGCCCCTGCAAGTGCTTTTAGAGATAAGTCACGGCTACGGGCATAACCAATTAAAAAGAACCAAATCGGCACACAAAGCCGCCCTAATATCCGGAACCACGTTTCCTCAGGATAAAAATAGGCCCCGATATGATCAATTACCATTAATATAATAGCAATTGTCTTAATCAGATCATACGAGGTTAATTGTGCCGGCAATGGCTTTGACGCTGCATTCCAAATCAGCATTCTCTACTCTCCCGTGCCCTGAAACCACGATTTTATGGCATCACCTTGCTCGCCAAGGAAATTGGGCTGAAATAAATCATAGCCATCCATACCGATAGAAAGCGCCAAGAATTTAAAAACAAGGAGGTGAATGACATAAATTTCCAATGTATGACGTCCACAAATCCTGAAGAAGGCGCAAGCAGGCGCTGGCATTCTTTTCGTCAAAGCCGGATATGTCATGCTTTTAAAATTGTAAACCAGAAAGAAAACGGCGGTCGAGCCCAATATCATGATCGTAAATTGTGCGTTAGTGAAGCTAAAGAAGAGCTGCTGATAGATAATAAAGACTGGAATGCAGAACATAAGAAATCTGAAGCTCTGCGCCTTTTTCTCTGTATCATCATCTTGATGACGTACCATATATCCGAGCATCGCCAGCACAATCCCGAGTGTGCCGTATTCCCAGAAAAATGACAGCGGCAGCATAAATACGGTTAGCAGCGCGCACACGGCTATAAGCGAAAACAGGCCCTTTTGCGCAACGCCCATCGTAAAATCAAGGATCAACCGCACAACTATAATGGAAACCAGCACGTTTACCGGCAATACCGCGCGTCCGATTAAAAGATCTGTGGCAACCAGAATGAGCGCCCCGGCAATGATCATAGGGCCTAAATCGCGACTTTTGGCGTAACCAATTAAAAAGAACCAGATCGGCACACACATACGCCCGAACATCCTGAAAATATTATTTTCAGGATCGGCATCAGTATCGGGGAAAAAATAATAGCCGATATGGTCGACAATCATTAGAACTATCGCCAGTGTTTTCAGAAAATCATAGGAGGTCAAATCTTGCGGCAATGGCTTTTGCGCTATTTTAAAGATGAATTCTCTTTTGGCCTTGGGGGATGCTTCGTTCAAGATCGTATTCCTTTAAAGATTTTATCGTGCCAAGTATACCCCAAGCGGCCCAAGGCTAAAACCTCTTTGAGACCAAGGAAATACATTACCCAGAATTACTAGTGGTCATTGCGGCTCTAGGCCTAGAACAGACGCCTCTCCAGCGCTTTCTGCTCCGAATAGACAAGGAAGGGAAGATATTTACCTACGCCGTGAAAGAGGCTCCTGTTATTCATAGCTTGCGCATATTGTACGTATTCGGGATAAATCGAGAGGTGATTTTCCTCGGTTCTGGCACGGAGATAATATATCAGACAAAGCACCGTAAAAGTCGCCACATTTTCAATGCCCCCCACTATGCCAAATGCGCTCATAAACGGTACCATTACAAAAAACCTGTTCAGCATTTTCGAGACATATTGCGGATGTTTGGTAAAACGGAACAGGCCGGAGCTTATCAATCCCCGATAGGTCAGGTTAGAAAAACGCAGACCAAAATTCAACGTGGTGAACCCCTCGAACATCATCGCTAAAATAGCACATACTCCCCAGATGACAATAAAGGCAGGATGCCAGCTTCCGAACCAATCGACCCATGTGTCCTCATATAGGCGCTCGAACAAAAACGTAATCAGCAGCGCTTCCCAGAACGGTGAATAGCATATTAAACAGACAACCCACCCCAGAAATGTCGGCTCTGTGGTGCGGATATCCGTATCCAGAATTTTAAAGGCCATGATATAGCCGATAACTGCAAACAGAATATCTATTGTGGCTAAAAATGTGTAGACGATCAGCAACGTTTTCAGGATGACCATACCATCAAAATCTGCCATATTTTCCAAAAGGCCAAAATAGAGATCTTTATCACCCTCAATAAAAACGACAATATACCAGAAAAAATACAGCAGCATCACAGGCAGAAAAAAGCCCCGCAAAAAGACACTTTTCAAATGCTCGCGCACGACATTCTTATCGGCACAGTCCCAACGGCCGCGCAGGATACTACCGAAATGCCAGAGTTTGTCATGCGGGTTTTTCATACGACAATCCAGTTCGGGAATATAAATAACCGCGCCAAGACAAAACAGCACCATTAAAACAATCATAGCCAATAAAGGATAGTGATACTGATCCATATCATAAAGGGGACAAAGCAAATATAAGCCGGACAATAAAGCCAGCGATCCGTAAAAGCCGAACATTTTCGTGGCCACGCGATCAGGGTCTTTCACGCCCGGCTTTTGTAAGCCTACAGCAGGTCTTTTATGCACTTTCAGAATAAATATTTCACCGGTCACAATCGGCACTATAGCAGCCAAAATTGATAAAAACGTCACCGTAAAAAAATCAAAGTGCGGATAGTATATGCCGATATACCAAAGAGCCAGAAGGAAGCAAATCCCCCCGGAAAAATTTATAAAGAAATTAGAGCTTGAGGGAGGTAATGCTGTGGGCCCATTCATACTACAAAACTACTACAGAAAGCTTTGGGGGTCGACATCAATTTGCACGCGCACGGTGGACGGAATTTTAAAACCGCTGACCCAGTCTTTCAGAATTTTTTGCAAGTTTACGGGCTTATCGGCATTCACCAGCAAGCGGTAGCGATAACGCCCGCGTAGCCGCGCAAAGGGCGCGGGCGCGGGGCCTAGTGTCTGGATGGACAGCCCTGCCTCGGTTGCGCCCTGAGGGGAAGTGCGCCCAAGTTGTTTGGCCACTTCAATGACTTGGCTTTCCTCGTGCCCCGACACAATAATGCCCGCAAGGCGGCTATAGGGGGGCATATGGGCTTGCTCGCGCTCCCAACTTTCGGCCTCTAGGAATTCATCACGCGCGCCGGCCGCCATCGCCTGCATGATGCGGTGATCGGGCATGAAACTTTGCAGATACACCTGCCCCTTTTTCTCAGCACGGCCTGCGCGGCCTGATACTTGGTGGAGCA
>CAXBAL010000241.1:0-3397 GCA_963973475.1 uncultured Micavibrio sp. | reverse complement strand
AGCATCTTCCGTTTCTTCTTGCGCATGATCATGGTCATCATGACTTTGCGCAAAGGCCCCGATTCCCCCAAACGGCGATATAAGAGCACTCAATAGTATTGCTATAAGAATTATCTGTTTCATTCTGTATCTCCTTGGATGATGTCTTGAATGAGGGGCTTGTGAGCGCCCATAAGAAAGTCGATTTGTGCTTTGGCCTCATAGAGCGCTAGCAGGCTATCCAGCCGCGCTTCCTGCACCTCGTAAAGCGTGCGCTGGGCATCCAGTAGGTCGAGGAAGGAGAAGCGCCCCGCGCCATATCCTTCGGAGGCCTGACGATAAGCACGCTCGGCACTTGGCACCATATCGCCTTGGTATGCTCCGGCCTCGGCATGGGCAGCGGCCAGTGTTTCCCAAGCGGCCAGCGCGCTTTGTTCCAGATCTATATGTTGCTGGCGGGCATTTGCATCGGCCTCCAGAATATTGGCCTTCGCCTGTTTAATCTCGCCTTGATTGCGGTTAAAAACCGGAAGGGGAAACGAAACGCCAGCGACCAAAGCATTACTGTCATTTTCATTATAGCGGCGCACGCCCAGCCCGAATGTCGGGTTGGGAAGAGCGTTCGCTTTAGCCAGATCAAACCGCGCATCGGCTTGCATTTTGGCAAATGTGGCGGCGCGTATCTGCGGTGTATTCTTAACAGCCTCCAATAAGGCTGAGCGGTCTGGCAAATCAGGAAGCGCCGCCAAATCGGCCTGAATATCGCTATAATCCGATCCTGCAAGAAGCGCACGCAAGACGCTCTCGGCCTCCGCCAATTCCTTTTGCGCCTTGGTATTTTCCAATTTGGCCGCGGATTGTTCAATATCGGCTTTGGTATGCTGGATATCGGACGCCGCCGCCGCACTCACGCGCTTTTTGACAGCCTCATGCGTTTCTGCCGCGAGCGCCACGCGCTTTTCTGCTAGAGCCAAACGCTCTTGCGCAATGGCGAGCCGCATAAACGCGTAATCGGTTTCTGCCAGTACGCTGAGTGCCTCAGCTACAGAGCGTTCACGCACGATATTGGTTTGATACTCCGCAACCTCTGTACGCTTCTGGCGTTTTCCGCCTAGCTCGATTTCCTGCTCGATCCCCAGTGTCGCCTCTGCCCCGTCAAATCCATTGCGCTCATCCTCGCCGCCAAAATTCTCGATCTCAAGCATGACTTCGGGGTTGGGTATAAGGGACGCCTGTAAGCGCATGCCTTCGGCACTCTCGATCCGAGCTATAGCAGCATTTACTCGAGGATTGTTTTTAAGGGCCATTGTGAGCGCGGCCTCTTTTTCAAGCGGCTCGGCAAAGGCCGCTGGAGCAAACGAGAACGAAACTGCGAGCGCAGCTATTCCTATCCATAATTTCATTTTTTGTATTCCTATAAATCTGAATTGAAAGCACGAAAAAAACCGCATGAAAAACATGCAGTTCGAAGAGCACAGGTTATAGAAATCGCGCACGCTTAGCTTAAAGCGGACACACTACACCTGCGAAAATAAAACTTTCGGGGGACGTTTAAGACCGTAAATGAGATTGGAAAGATATATCTGCTGCTCCTCAAGAACGCGCTGATCCTTACCTGAGACTTTAAAGGAAAGAATATCATGCATATGTGATGATATGTGAGAATTGTGGCAGTGCATACCACACCCGCCGCAAGCCATATCACAGCAGCCATCCGGAGAGCCATCCTTGTCAGACGTATCATCCATATGCTGCGGAGCGCAGTTTTCCGGCATTACGTCATTACAATGCGGTTCAGCATGCGCCAAACTGGCCGACAAAGACACCAGCAAAGCAAATACAGAAAATAGCATCATAAATTTACGCATTTTTTTAAGATAGCATTGTGGCCCTAATAACTCACTCAGAAGAAAATGCAATTTCAAAAGAATAAAAACTAATAGGCATAATGTGTTTTAGAGTGCCGCCATTTCAATGTTTAACGATGTTAGTAATTGATGGCATTACTATTGTTGCTTCTTCTTTCACTGCAAACTTTTTGGCTCCTGCCAGTTCTGGACATACGCGCCGATGCGCCTCCCCTGTAAAATAGCTGAATCAACATATTATTCTAAATAATAATCTGAATGGCCAGTTTAACTGGGAAAGCAAGTGGGCTACTATCAAAATGCGGTTTAGTGTAATTTTGCTTTCTCCTCACAAGAAATAGCTACATAGTCAACCCAGCCGTAATACTATTTTATTTAATCACCGCTTCGCTAAGATCATGTCAGTGTTTTAGGAGCTGCACTCAAGACAGAGAGCCATATAACATGAGTTTTGAAATTTTTCTTGCCACCGCGCCGGGTCTGGAGAGCGCGCTATATAATGAAGTTCGCAGCAAAGGATTCAAGCAGGCAAAAGCGACCAAAGGCGGCGTTACAATTAAGGGGGGGTGGCCGGAAGTCTGGCGCGCAAATCTTTGGATTCGTGGTGCCTCACGTGTATTGGCACGCATTGCTTCATTTCAAGTATTACACCTAGCTCAACTTGACATGCGGGCACGCGAAGTGCCGTGGGGTGATATCCTCAATGCCGACCTGCCTTTCCGTGTAGACGCGTCCTGCTCGAAATCCCGAATTTACCATTCAGGGGCCGCTGCAGAAAGGGTTGAGCGTGCCATAACCGAAACATTGAAAGCCAAACATTCACCGGACGCAGAAATAACGGTCATGGTGCGTATCGAACGTGACATATGTACAATCAGCGTTGATACCTCAGGCGATTTATTACACAAACGCGGCTTCAAGGAGCTGGTCAACAAAGCGCCTATGCGTGAAAATATGGCCGCGCTGTTTTTACAACAATGCGAATATAACGGCACGGAGCCTGTATTCGACCCGATGTGCGGTTCCGGCACCTTCATCATTGAAGCGGCAGAAATCGCAGCCCGCCTTAATCCCGGACGCGCGCGTCACTTCGCATTTGAAAAATTCAATACATTCGATCCCGAAGCATGGGAAAAAATGCGTACCGTTCAGCGGGAAGCCAACACAGACATTCATTTTTACGGTAGCGACCGCGATGAAGGGGCTGTAAAGATGAGCACTGAAAACGCTGCTCAGGCAGGTGTCAGCAACTCTACAACATTCCAGACCCATACGATCAGCGACATTACCCCACCGACCAGCACGCCTGGGCTTGTCATCCTTAATCCGCCCTACGGCAACCGTATCGGAGATAAAAAAACACTGTTGCCGCTCTATCAAACGCTCGGCAAAGTGTTGCGGACCCGTTTTGCGGGATGGCGGGTTGGTATTATAACAACCGATGGGACCCTAGCAAAATCTACCGGCTTGCCATTTGTATCGACAGGCGCACCGGTTCAAAATGGCGGTCTGCGTATTACCCTCTTCCAGACAAAACCGCTACCATAAGT
>CAXBAL010000240.1:0-3470 GCA_963973475.1 uncultured Micavibrio sp. | reverse complement strand
TGGCCCAACTTCGCCCCCGATTGCGCCGAACCTCGTGTCAGTGCACTATCCCGGCAAAAGACCGAGCCTTTAACGCCGGATTCCCTTTCGACCGAACAGCCTATCCATTTGCCGCTGGAGCCCATTCCAGGTGTAGAATAAATATTACTTCGTATCCGTAATTTTAAATCCCAAATCGGGCAGATCAAACTTATCGCGGTCATAGGCTTCATCGCCCTTATTTATAGCGCCTGAGCCGTCCCAATAAGTCAGCAGGTCTGCCAGTACAGGGCGCTCGCGCTCGTCTTCCTGTTTTTTTGGCGGCGTTCCGATATGAATAAATCCGGCCACAACATCACGCCCATCAAGCCCGAGCCCGCTGCGGACATGATCATCATAAGCATACCAGCGCGAGAGCCATTGCGCCGCAAAGCCCTGCGCATTGGCCGTAAGGATCAGGTTTTGACAGGCTGCACCAACACTCATGATCTGCTCCCACAGAGGGTGTTTAGCCTTTCGGGCGCGGTAGATAACAGCCACAACGGTGGGAGCGTGCAAGAATTTCTCTCCGGCCTCGACCGCCTTTTTGGGTTTATCATCAGGGTTATTGCGCGCATAGGCTTCGGCAATGATAGCGGCAACTTTCTTACGGGCTTCACCATCGAATACAAGAAAATAAAACGGCGCGGTTTTACCATGATCCGGCACACGGATCGCAGCGGTGAGGATTTGCTCCATCTGTGCCTTGTCCGGACCGGGAGCGCGCATGTCATCGGCCTTGGCGCTGCGGCGGTGCAAGATATAATCCAGAACCTCGGGTGATGGCTTTCCGGTATAAAGTTTGGTCATACTGACGCACTTTCTGTTTTTAAAATCGGTGTTTTACGTCCGGCATTGGTCAGGGAAACAAATGTGCCCGGGCGTTCTGAAATATATCTATTCTTACCATCCTGAAAGAAAAGGCGGCTGGCCGTAATAAGAGAGGAATCCGCGTTCATAAATTCTTCGGGCTGTAATTCCCTAACCAGCATTATACGGTCGGGTTGATTGATAAGAAGCGGGATAGGCCGCGCGCTAAGCTTATTCATCAAGTGTAGTTTGGCTTTACCGAGGCCTATTTTCGAGGCTTGTTTTAACAGCGCCCAAATCTCGTCCGTCTGCCCAACGATACGCAAATTAATATCGCGTCCATTATGGGCAAGCGGTGTAGTAAAATGAACCGTACAAACAGGTATTTCCTGAGTGTTTGGCGCTTCTTCTATATCCTCTATATGATTGCTGTTCAGAGCAACAAAGCTGCCCGGAAAATCAGCATCTTCAAAAAGGCAAAAACCCATGCTAGGTTGCCCCCTTCTTATTCATGAACCTAAGCAGGATTTTAAAGCAAAATGGCTGGCGCGCAAGAGACGAGATTGACCACACTGGATTCCGAAGCCTTTATACAAGAGATCAAGGACATATGGGATCACGGCTTCATGGGCGTTGATGTGGGGAGCATACTAATCGCGCTGGCTATATTTTTCGGGTTTTTGGTTGTGCGGGGCATTTTTAGTAAATATGTGCTTTATCGACTTCACAAAATGACGGAAAAGACCGAGACCCAGACTGACGATAAAATTATCGAAGCTCTGATCCCGCCGATTAAATTTATTCCCGTTATATTGGGTTTTTTCTTTGCAGGGCAATATCTGGATTTTGACGGGGATGTCGCCTTTATTTACGGCAATTTTCTGCGCTCCCTGATTGCGTTTACAATTTTCTGGGGTCTGCACCGTGCGATCGAGCCGCTCAGCCACATGTTTCACCGCCTCGAGGCATTGCTGAGCCGTGCCATGGTGCGCTGGATTTTCCGTTTTCTACGCTTCCTGATTATCTTTATCGGCGGCGCGGTGATATTGGAAATCTGGGGCATTGCCGTTGGGCCATTGCTGGCAGGGCTTGGCTTGTTTGGCGCGGCCGTGGCGCTGGGGGCGCAGGATTTGTTCAAAAACCTGATCGGCGGACTGACCGTAATTGCCGAGAAACGCTTTCACCCCGGTGAATGGATCAAGGTGGACGGCATCGTTGAGGGCACGGTGGAAGATATCGGGTTTCGCTCCACACGTATTATACGTTTCGATAAGGCGCCTGTTCAGGTGCCCAATGCCATGTTATCCGATGCCGCTGTCACCAATTTCTCCCGCATGACCAACCGCCGCATAAGCTGGATGATCGGCGTAACCTATGACACCACCACAGAGCAGCTCAAAGAAATCCGTGACGGCATTATGGGGTATATACAATCTTGCGAGGATTTTGATACATCCGAGGGGCTGGCGACTTTTGTGCGCGTGGACAGCTTTAACGCCTCTTCCATTGACATCATGGTTTATTGTTTTACCAAAACAATTGTTTGGGGCGAATGGCTGGAGGCCAAAGAGAAATTCGCGTTCGAGATCAAGCGCGTTGTTGAGGGCGCCGGAACATCATTCGCCTTCCCGTCACAATCCCTTTACTTAGAGAGCTGGCCGGGGGAAACGGCAGAGATTTTCAATCCGCCAGAAGGTAAAAAAGAGAAGACTAGCAACAAAAAAACACCGTAATAACTACTGTGCTTTTGAAAGCCTTCTGATCTTAAAGGCCTAAATTTGAAGGCTCCTCGCCCTTCTTGTAGTTCAGAAGAACATGCCTGCTCGGTATGCCATTTAATTCTAAATGATCGAGACGCTCACCAGAAACGCCTAGATCTTTCAGGCGGGTAACGATATCTTGCACGGCCTGCTCTCTTTCTTCTTTCGACCAATCGGCCTGATCAAAAACAGGGACAACCGGTTGAGCGGTCATGCCACAGAACGGGTCCAGTATAACGTAATCAGGCTCGGCGGCTTTGAAACCCAGCTTGGCATATTCCAGCTCAAGCTCAAGCTTATCTATTGTCCATGCTCTGTCGTGCTCTGCTGCTTCTTCCGGCGTTGGAAAGATGGCTTTACGTACGGCTTCGAATGCATTCTTTATAATGCCCATTGTTTAATCTCCCTTTTAGTTCATTTTATTATGTATTACACCATGCGGTTATCATGTTCAAGGTAATACCCCCAAGCGTTTAGGGCTTCTTGCTGGTTCCATATCCCTGCCCGCACGCGGCTCAGATATATTCCGTGTGCCTGTTTGCGGAATACGGCGCTCATTTGCTCCAATGAACAAAGGCCTGTCGTAACGCTGCCGCCGATGTAGTCATCTTCCGCATTCATAAATGCTTCCCATTTTTCCGCAAGTGTTTGAGCTTGTTTTTCACTCATAATTCACTTCTCCCGTTCGTGTTATATTTAACACTCTATGTAGCTTTATGAAAAAAATGCAAGCGTATTTTATCTCGCAAAAGCAGCAATTTATCCTATTTTAAAATAATCAAAGGCTTTCCTTACCTTTGGCGATTAATTTTGCTTACAATGGGTTTTATGATTCCGAATTCTTCCGAAACACCGCAGCAGCCAAAGGTGAGCTTGCCCGAT
>CAXBAL010000239.1:0-3500 GCA_963973475.1 uncultured Micavibrio sp. | reverse complement strand
CGTTCTTTTTATATTTGTTACCGATTTGCTCAATCACATCACTTTTCATGACATCACCGCGGCTGAGCGGGCTGTAGCCTGTTAGGAACATGTCATGTTGGCGTATCCATTCCAGAACGGGGCCTTGGTCAATAAAGGGGTGAAACTCCACCTGATTGGTGGCCAGCGTATTATCGGTTTTGCTCTGCGCGGCCTTCATCAAATCAACGGTATAATTGCTGACGCCGATCAAACGGGCCTTGCCGGATTTTTTGGCTTCCAAAAGCAATTCCAGCGTCTTATCCATATCGCTGTCCTGATCTGGCCAGTGGAGCAAGAGCATATTGACGTATTCGGTTTGCAGCTTGTTCAAGCTTTCATCCAATGACTTGGCAAATTTGTCGGGCGCAAAGTTATCCATCCAGATCTTTGTGGTCAGGTGATAATCCTGACGCTCTATATCATATTCGGCCAAGGCTTTACCGACATCCAGTTCGTTATCATAAGCCTGCGCGGTATCAATGTGACGGTAACCGACATCCAATGCCTTTTGCACACCCTTTACGCAATCTTGCCCTTTGAGTTGCCATGTTCCGTATCCTAGGGCTGGAACTTTTTCACTTTGTGCATCTATATATTGCATGGGGGTATCTCCTTCTTTAGGTTTGTTTGGATTACTACCAACGAGACTTTAGGGCATAAGTTCATGACTATTTTAATTATTGCACGGCACGGCAACACGTTTGGCCCGGATGATACACCCACCCGCGTCGGAGCGCGCACAGATTTGCCCTTGGTTGATAAGGGCGAAGAGCAGGCAAAAGCGCTCGGACGCTATCTCGCCGAGAATAAAATGATTCCCGACGTGGTCTATTCCTCGAACCTGCAACGCACAATCCAGAGCGCAAAAATCGCGGTAAAAGAAAGCGGCGTGACCAATCCCGTCTTCCAACTCGACATTTTTAACGAGGTTGATTACGGCCCTGACGAAAACAAACCCGAAGCCGAAGTCATCGCCCGCATCGGCGCGCAAGCCATCAAAGACTGGGACGAGCACGCCATCGTGCCGCAGGGCTGGAAAATCGACCCTGCAGAAGTGATCGAAAACTGGCGCCAATTCGCGGGTCAAATCTGCGCTCATGATGACAACGAAACAGTTTTAGTCGTTACCTCCAACGGCATCGCCCGCTTCGCCCCGCATATAACCGGCGATTTCGATGGCTTCCGCGCGCAATACCCGCTCAAACTCTCCACCGGCGCTGTGGGTATTTTAAAGCATGACTTCGAGAATGGCTGGCGCGTCGAAGCGTGGAATGTTAAACCTTAATCATGGCCAGCTATATTCTCCAGCGACTGCTTTTGATGATTCCGACATTGCTCGGGATTTTGCTGCTGAGCTTTATTATCATCCAGTTCGTGCCCGGCGGCCCCGTCGAGAAAATGATTGCCCAGTTGCAAGGCCACGGCAGCGATGCCACGGCGCGTTTTAGCGGCGGCGGCAGTGATTCCGGCGCTGGCGCGGGTATGAGCGCCTCCACCGGACAATCCAGCCAATACCGCGGCGCCCAAGGGTTAGATCCCGAGTTTATCGCCGAGTTGGAAGCGCTTTACGGATTTGATAAGCCCGCGCATGAGCGGTTCTTCCTGATGGTCGGCAATTATTTGCGCTTTGATCTGGGAGAGAGCTATTACCGCGATGTCGGCGTTCTCGAGTTGGTGCTGGAAAAAATGCCTGTTTCGATCTCGCTCGGCCTTTGGTCGACACTTATCATTTATCTGATCTCGATACCGCTCGGTATCAAAAAAGCTGTGCGCGACGGCAGTGCCTTTGATATCTGGACCAGCGCGGCGGTATTTATCGGCTATGCAATCCCCTCTTTCATGTTTGCAATCTTACTGATTGTCGTGTTCGCTGGCGGGCGTTATTTCGATATCTTCCCGCTGCGGGGGCTCATCTCGGACAACTGGGAAGAGATGAACTTTTTCGAGCTCGCGCTCGATTATGCATGGCATATGGTTCTGCCCGTTGCCGCGATGGTAATATCGGGCTTTGCTTTTCTTACCTTGCTTACCAAAAACTCGTTTCTGGACGAGATTGGCAAGCTCTATGTTATGACTGCGCGCGCCAAAGGATTATCAGAGAAACAAGTGCTTTACCGCCACGTTTTTCGTAATGCCATGTTGATTGTCATTGCCGGATTCCCCGCCGCTTTCGTGCATATCTTCTTTACGGGCAGTTTACTGATCGAGGTGATCTTCTCGCTCGACGGGCTGGGCTTGCTGGGGTATGAGAGCGTGATTAACCGTGATTATCCGGTTGTTCTCGGCACATTATATTTTTATGCGCTGATCTCGCTGGTCATGCATCTGGTGCGTGACCTCGTCTACGTAAAAGTCGACCCCCGCATTGATTTCGCAACACGGGGCTAGGATGATTTTTTGGCATGTATTGCTTGATCTGTATGATGCATTTCAAAAATTAACTGGAATAGCCCACCGTCCTAAATATCGAAAACCTTATGACGATTATAAAAGTGATTTTCAAAAATTTCTTGACGAGGATGATGACAATAATATTTAATTAATGCATATTTTACATAGCATGCAACGCTTGTATAAAAGGACACTCATTATAATGTATAGAAACATTGCCTCCATCTTTGCCCTTGCCGTTTTGAGCTTGAATGTAAGCTGCACGCCAGCCGCTCCGGCAAACAGTCTTGCGCGAACAGAAAAAATCCATGCCTGTATTCAGGACACGGCCAATATAATCAATCTGCCGCAAGCCGAAGTAAAAGACACAGGCGCACTGGTTGAGAAATTCAGCGATAGAGGAAATACAGAAGCCCTAATTCGCGTTGATGTAAATGATTACAGATCTGATGATCCTGCACGCCAAACCGATCAGGTTAATTTCTTCGCCCGCTATTTGACAGAGGGCGTTGACGGACCAATCGAAATATACCGCGCAAAGCAAATCAGCTTTGATGCCGGAACATTTCATCCCTACGGCGCCAATGAAACCGGCCACGCCCTATACGCCCATAAGAATGAAATAGAAAATGGCCGCAACTTCACGCCAACCCCGCAGGAAAAAACCATTGAAGAGTGGGTTTACAACACTGTCGAGGCAATGGATCACAATTTCAAAACCTGTATGGGATTTGAAACGGAAGGAACGGAGATCACTATTCCCGAATTTCCAGAGCTAAATTCACCTTAAAATCAAAAAACTAAAGACAAGCGGGTAAGACATGATATTTTGTTTGCCATGTCCCTATCGCCGATAACACAGCGCCGCCTGAAACAGTTCAAAGCCAACAAGCGTGGCTATTGGTCGTTCTGGATATTTCTGGTGCTGTTACTTGTATGCATGTTCGCCGAATTTCTGGCCAATGATAAACCGATCTATGTCAGCTATGATGGCGGCAGCTATTTCCCGACCTTTATCAACTACCCCGAGACCACTTTCGGTGGTGATTTCGAAACCGAAGCCGAATATCGCGACCCGTTCGTGATGG
>CAXBAL010000238.1:0-3514 GCA_963973475.1 uncultured Micavibrio sp. | reverse complement strand
CCGCCGTCATTTCCATGCGGTTATTGGTGGTCTCGTATTCCCCGCCGGACATTTCCTTCTCCAGATCATTCCAACGCAGCAGCGCGCCCCAACCACCGGGGCCCGGGTTTCCGCTGCAAGCGCCATCTGTATAAATGCTGATTTTCGGTTTATCGCTCATCATGAAATCCTCTTGCTATCACATCCATTAAATCATCCTCGGTTTTGACCTTATAGAGGTCTGCCGTGTTGATGGTCACGCCAAACCGCTCTGCCAGCGCCTGATATTTCGGCAAGCGCGCGGCAAACAATCGCGGAAAAACCCAGCGCGTAAAATCATCCGCCGGAAGATCATCGACATTCTTTATATCAAACACCTGCCTGTACTCCTCTACCCATGCCTGAAACAGGCCGCGCGGGTAGAATAACGGCTTGGGGTAACTCTGCGCGCGCTCTAAAACGGCCAGCTCCTCTTCCTTGCTCGCCTTTATATACACAAACAGCGTAGAGCGCCCCAGCGCTTCAATCAACGCCTCGTCCTCAATCTCGCACAAACTGCCCGTTGAATCATTGACCAGCTTGTTATGCTCCACGGCCAATTCCGGCACGCGCGCAAGCGCCGCACATTCTGCCTCGTAATATAATTGCTGGCGACGCAAAAACTCATCCATCGGCAACTCACCGGGTTTGGATATAAAACGCGAGAGCGCAGAAATATCATCGGCGCTGACAGGGGCATCCAACTCTGCGGCCAAATATTTCGACCCGATCTCCATATCACAAGAATGCGCAAACCAGCCCCAGCCGCTCATCATGCTTGAGAGATAACTCTTCCCCACCCCCGACATGCCCATCAGGGTGATTTTTTTGTGTGGGGAATTTAAAAATTGTAAAGCCCTAATCCCAGTCATCGTAACTTTCTAGCGGTTTCGTTATGCAATCTCAATAGTTTATCATTTTTCTTTGCAGCAAAGGGTGGGATAAAATCTTGACAAAGGGAATAATTTGCAATATTTTTCATAATGGAAAAAATTGGATTTATAAGCATCTCAATTTCCAAGAGTTGCTCAATACGGTTATTCCGCCCCGTATCCGACGGCGCGGGCGGACAGCGCTATCTCGGATATGATGGCTATGATGGCATTCATTTTAATTGCTTTAAGCCGCAAGAGGATTTGCTTGTTCTTGAAAACAGCCTCCTGATCCCCTGTTCGGCACATGTCATCCATACCGTTCTGGATTATTCCGATATGCAGACGCTTTTATGTGGAGGCAGTAGCCATGGGCAGTATTACTTCAATGAAAAAATGCATAAGGATTTACGCTTTGAAAAAGATAACGGACCAACGCTCTTTGGCGGCCCCCATACGGCCTATCTGGAAGCTATTCGTCAAATGGATCGGGCACGCCCTCTAAACATTAGCGACATTTTCGAACCGGAACCGGAAATGTCCCGTGGACGCCAAAATTGTTGGACCGGGGCACAAGGCATCGCGCAATATATCGGAGGAATTGATCTGGCTGATATAGACAGCCATTTGCCGTATTTCTACCGCGCTTATCAGGCTAGGAACTGGTATGAGAAAATACTTGAAACAGATATAAACAAGCGCTCTATTGAGCCGCGCCTGCAAAAAATATTCGGCCCCGAGGCCCAGCCTAACCTTTATATCAGTCAACGACGTAATTTTATTTTGCGCAAAGAAAGACCGGATTCCCATCCTCATATACTGACGACTTTATACGCCATGGCTATCAAAGATTTGCTGGCCGCAGATATAGATTTCGAAGGAAAGCAAACAACGCTGCAAGCTTACTTATCTGCTCAAGAACAGGCCGGAAAGCTGGCTGTGTCCAAATCTTTGTCCGACCATGCGCATATGAAAGACGGCTATGACCGCACTTTAAAACTTCGTACCATATAAACATGCTCTATTTTTAGACCGCACTTAAAACTTTTGGCAGCTTGAAAACCACGTCTTCTCTGGTCAGTATGACTTCTTCGACGCTGACATCAAAATGCTGCTGCGCGCTTTCAATAACCTCTTCCACCAGAATTTCAGGTGCAGAGGCACCAGCCGTAATTCCTAAAGTGTTTACATCCGCCATTTCCTGCGCCCAATTAATCTCACTTGCACGTTGCACAAGCCGTGCTTCCGGGCAGCCGTAGTTTTTCGCTACCTCGACCAGGCGATTGGAATTTGAGGAATTAGGCGCGCCTAACACCAGCATGTAATCACTTTGTTCGGCGATTTCTTTCACGGCTGCCTGACGGTTGGTGGTGGCGTAACAGATATCTTCTTTATGTGGACCTTTAATTTGCGGGAATTTCTGCTGGAGAGCGGCAACAATTTCTTTTGTGTCATCCACGGACAAAGTGGTCTGGGTACAAAAAGCCAGCGCTTGGTCATCCTGCACATCCAGCTTTTCAACATCCTCGACTGTTTCCACTAGCAGCACAGCTCCATCGGGGAGTTGTCCAATCGTGCCAACCACTTCCGGGTGTCCGGCATGACCGATCAGGATAATCTGGTCACCATTTTTAGAATGCCGCTCGGCCTCGCGGTGTACTTTGCTGACCAGAGGGCAAGTGGCATCTATATAAAACATATTACGCCTTTGCGCATTTTCCGGCACCGACTTGGCGACCCCGTGGGCGGAGAAAATAACCGGCTGCCCATCATCTGGAATTTCGTCAAGCTCTTTGACAAATACGGCTCCCTTATCGCGAAGGCTATTGACGACAAATTTATTGTGCACAATTTCATGACGCACATACACGGGTGCGCCGTATTTCTGCAGGGCCAGTTCAACAATCTGGATAGCCCGGTCGACCCCGGCGCAAAATCCGCGCGGGGCGGCGAGTAATATTTTTAAGGGCGGTTTGTTCATGGGAAACTATATAGCGCGGATTTACCCCCGAATCCATGTTTTTTCTCATATCACCACAGTGCACGCTTGCCATCGGGGCGGCGCTCTCGTACTCTGTTAAGGAATAGAGTTTCTCACTATTCGCTTTCAAACAGATACGGAAATTTTCAAAGATGACCTTCTCGAAATATCTCCTTTTATGCCTGAGCGCCAGTACATTGGCCGCTTGCCAGACAGCTGACGGCTTTGTTGCCGATATCGCCGACACGTTCAATCTTAGCGGCAATTCCTCGCCCTATGCTATTTCCGATGTCGAGGTCGCCAAAACCAAAGACCCCTGCCCGCAGGTTAAAATCGTCGACGAGCTCAGCTCGCTCAGCGAATTCGCCAGCCCCGGCAACACATCCGAACCCAACCTGATCTCCCGCGTGAACCTGCAACAGGTCGAAAGCACCTGCAGTTTCCAAAACGATCAGGTCTCCGTTGATTTGAAAATGGCCTTCGAGAGTACGCTCGGTGCAAAAGGGCGCCTGCGCTCGTCTGACAAGCCGTTTTTCTCCTACCCCTTCTTTGTGGCCGTGACCGACCCCCAAGGCATCATCATGGCCAAGGAAGTTTTCTCGGCCTCAATGACCTATGAAAAAGGCGAGGAAAGCCACGTCTA
>CAXBAL010000237.1:0-3531 GCA_963973475.1 uncultured Micavibrio sp. | reverse complement strand
ATTAACACGCGCCCCTCGCGCAGGAAAAAATAGATGGCAAAGAAAAAATCGCCCGCAAGCAAGACCGGAAAACCCAAAAGCACTTCTAAATCCGGCAAATCCTCACCCGCAAAAAAGAAAAGCAAATCCTCAAAGCGCCCCTTGATTAGCGTTTTGTTCAAATGGGCTTTTGTCGCCGGACTTTGGGGATTCATCCTGTTTGCAGGCGTGATGGCCTATTATGCCTCCGAACTTCCCGGCATCACCCAAAGTGCCTCTTTCGAGCGCCAAAGCTCGATCACTATCCTTGATGCCAACGGAAAAGTCCTGACCCGCTATGGCGAGATCAAGGGCAACAGCGTTGATATAAATGAAATTCCCCAAACCCTCATTCAGGCCGTTATGGCCATCGAAGACCGCCGCTTTTATTCGCATTTCGGCATTGACCTGCTTGGCCTGATGCGCGCCATGGTGGTGAATGTTCAGGCGGGCGGCGTGGTGCAAGGCGGCTCGACCATCACCCAACAGCTCGCCAAAAACCTGTTCCTCAGCCATGAACGCACGCTAAAACGTAAAATTCAGGAAGCCATGCTCGCCATTTGGCTGGAGCACGAGCTCACAAAAGACGAGATCATGAGCTCCTATCTCAACCGCGTTTACCTTGGCTCCGGCTCCTATGGCGTGGACGCCGCCGCGATGCTGTATTTCGATAAATCCGTCACCGACCTGACCTTGCGGGAATCGGCGATCATTGCAGGCTTGCTTAAGGCTCCGTCGCGTTATTCCCCGCGCCGCAATCCCAATCTGGCCAACCAGCGCGCCGATGTTGTGCTGATTGCAATGGCCGATGCGGGTTATATTACCGATGAACAGGCCAAGGGCATTTCAAACATCCCGCCCCTACCACCGCAAAAGCCAGGCAGCGCCAATTCCATGCGCTATTTCACCGATTGGGTTGTGGATGGTTTGGATGATTTGATCGGCACGCCCGATACCGATTTGATAATCGAGACCACGCTGGTGCCCGCCATTCAGGATTCCGCCGAAAATGCCATTCAGAACACACTGAATAAAGAGGGCGCTGAGAAAAATGTCGGTCAGGGCGCGGCCATCGTTATGGCGCATGACGGCGCTGTTCTCGGTCTCGTTGGCGGACGCGATTATAACAAGAGCCAGTTTAACCGCATCACACAGGCCTTGCGCCAGCCCGGCTCGTCCTTCAAACCAATTGTCTACTTAACCGCGCTGCAGAACGGCTATAGCCCCGCCACGCAGGTCATGGATGAAAAAATCACATCCGGCCGTTACCGCCCCGAGAATTTTGGCGGCAAATATTACGGCCTTGTTAATCTTGAAACGGCGCTAACACTCTCGCTGAACACGGTATCCTACCAGATCATGAAAGAGCTTGGCCCCCGCGCCGTGATTAATACTGCGCGCAGCCTCGGAATCATTTCCCCGCTTGAGCCTGATTTGAGCCTCTCGCTCGGCTCCTCCAGCATAACGCCATTGGAGCTCGCGGCGGCTTACGCGGCCATCGCCAATGGCGGCTACGGCGTCTACCCCTACGCCATCACCAAAATCCGCGGCGAAGATGGCAAAACTTATTTCGAACGCCCGTCGCGCACGGTCACGCGCCGCGTTGCCGATGAACGCGCCATCCGACAACTACAGGTCATGATGCAAAATGTAGTGGAAAACGGCACCGGCCAGCGCGCGCGCCAAGGATTCCCTGTTGGTGGTAAAACCGGAACCTCGCAAGAAAGCCGCGATGCATGGTTCGCCGGATTCTCTGACCGTCTCGTCACAGTGGTCTGGACTGGTAATGATGATAATTCGCCGACAAAGGGCGTAACGGGCGGCTCCATCCCCGCCGGAATTTGGGGCGAGATAATGCGCAGCGCCCAACATAATTTCCGCGCGAAAACCACATTCGGCCTCGCGCAGGATTATGATATTTCTGGGTTATTAGGGCGTCTTCTCGGCTCTAACGAACCATCAGAGCGCGTTCAGACCGAAGACGAGGTCATCTATTTCCGCAAATCAAGATTCGGTGGAAATACGGACGGGCTCGGCGGCTCCCAAAGTGGCACGCTCGATAACGAGCAAAAGCACGAAAGAAACCAAAGATATAACGATTGAGCCTAGTGTAAATTCGTTGAACATTTTCATCCTCCTGATGAGAGTTACAATTCAAGAATATAGAGGAATGATTAAGGCTTTATTAAAAGACCATAACAATATAAAAAATATTCATAATACCTTTTATATTAAGCGCTCATCGCCGGAACGGGCATGTCGAAATTGGTCTTGAAGGCCGCGAATTTGTCCTCGCCGATACCTGTCCAGAAATCTCTCAGCTCCACCATCTGCGCATTCGGGCCGCCGATATCCAACGGCGAGCGCATCAGCGCCTGATCCACGAATGAAAGAAAATCGGCCGGAAAGGCAACGCGCGGGGCACGTAATCCCAGATCAACCAATATTTTGGCAACATGGGCATCACTGTGATCCATCATATCTGCGGTGAACTGGATGGCGGACAAAATCTTGATCTCCATCCGGCTGTTCGGGACATGGCGCAAATGCCGCATAAAGCGCGCATAAACCGCCATTTCATCCTTACGCTCTTCCGTGCTGGGGGGTGGTAACGGCAGCGCGCTGCGGATGTCGTGATTGGAGAACTGGTCCCTATTTCCGATGTAATGTGTCATAGTGATACAACCTTTCCGGCTCGATTAAAGTTCCTAAGTACAGGAAAACTTATCCAAACCATTTTTTGTTTGTCTGTGTCTGACTATGATTCAAGGATCGCCTGAAAGAGTTAATGGAATCTTAAGGGCGCCAAATTACGGAAAATATACCCACATCCCGCTGTGGATAAGAACTCCAACCCTCTGGAATCGTTGAAACACGATTTTCGAAGCTTTTTTGCCCTCTTTACATGGAAAAAGGTGAAATGTATCAAATAAGGTCGAATCACCCCGAATCGCCCCCATCATATGGGCATGACAGCACTTCATAAATGCACCGCGTAGCGTGCCTGCACGCCTGAGCGACTTAAAAAGACATGGATTGCCGCGTCACTAACGCTCCTCGCAATGACGATAAAGGCAACGCGTAGCGCGCTTGCGCGCCTGAGCGTTTTAAAGAAGCCAACTGAAGGATTTTGAGTCGAAAATTAGGTTTTTCGAGAACCGCCCCGCAGAATACATTTCGTATTTGAGGAGCGGAAGCGCAGAAATGCATGATTTGCAGGCCAAAAGACGAAAATTGAATTAACAGCAGCTGTCGTCGGGGATGGCGGAGGTGGCCAGCACATCCGCACGTTCATTCTCCACATGGCCGTTATGACCGCGCACCCAATGAAAGCGTACAGTATGAACGGCAATCAGCTCATCAATCTGCTTCCAAAGATCCTGATTTTTTATCTTGGCAGGCCAGCCCTTGGCTTTCCATCCCGCCATCCATTCATTGACGCCTTTTTGCAAATACGTGCTATCAGTATATAAATCCACTTCGGAGGGTTTCTTGAGGCTTTCGAGCGCTTTA
>CAXBAL010000236.1:0-3544 GCA_963973475.1 uncultured Micavibrio sp. | reverse complement strand
CGCTCGGCGGGAGTAATTTTGACCTTATGGCCGCTGCCGCCTAGATGGATATTGGCGCGGAATTCGCCCTCGGCGGCGCGGCGTTCCATGGCGGCCACGACCTTGTTGCCAACCACAAAACAGCGTAGATCGGTTCCGGCAGATTCCTTGATGAATTCCTGCACCAAGATATTGGCCTTCAAACTTTTGAACGCATTGATAACGGATTCGGCGGCCTTGGCGGTTTCAGCGAGTACCACGCCTTTGCCTTGCGTGCCTTCCAGCAATTTTATCACCACAGGCGCGCCGCCCACGGTTTTGATCATGTTTTGCGTATCCAGCGGGGAGTTGGCAAAGGCCGTACGTGGGATTTCGATATCATGGCTGCAAAGGAGCTGCATCGTGCGAAGCTTGTCTTGCGCGCGGCCAATGGCTATAGGACCGTTTAAAAGATATGATTTTTGCATCTCGAATTGGCGCAGCACGGCATTCCCATAGAAAGACAGCGAAGGGCGAACACGCGGAATCACCGCATCGAACTTGCCCAAATCCTCCCCACCGCGGTAATGGATGATAGGCTTGCGCGCGGTAATATCCATGTAACAATTGCTGATGGAAATGAAATGCATTTCATGGCCGCGCTGTTCGCCGGCCTCCATCAGGCGCTTGTTCGAATACAGGTCAGGATTAGTCGCTAATACGGCTATTCTCATTTTTTCTTTTCTCCAGGCTCTATTCCATAGAGCTCTTCTGCGTTCTTGATTTTTCCCTGCAGAAACGATTTCACAGGATCAACAACAAATTTCGCGCGGCAAATGGCGTCTCTACCTAACAACATTCGAAACGTCATTTTGTGCCGTGCCGTAAGCGTTATTTCTGCCATTACTTTTTTGGAACCAATTTGCATCGGTGTTTTTATCACGTATCTCTTTTCACGCTCGCCGTTCGAACTGGTCACACTACGGTGATCGGAAAGCGGCGCTTCGCATGCAACTTCTAGCTTTTTATTCTTTTGCAGCGGGTGAATTTTAAAGCGCACAAATTTCTGCCCGTCTTTGGTAAACGCCTTAATATCATAAGCGTGCAGGGCCGAGGTTTTGGCCCCCGTATCCACTTTCGCCTTGACGGCGGGCAGATTTAACTCCGGGAAGCTGCACCATTCTTCCCAGCCGATCATTTCCTTTGGTTTTTTAGCCAACGCCACCTCCCTGCTTGTCTTCGATTAGCACAGTTTGCAGGAAACGGAAGTAGTTTTCTATGGCCTTGATCGTCGTGGTCTCGTTACTGGTGTGATACATCAGGGTTGGTATTTGCACGGTTGCACCGCTCCAGCGCCCTTTAGAACCTTGTACCAAGCGGCCAAGTTCGGTCGAGCCGAGATCGTCGATTTCTTTACCGGCTGCAAGTAAATCCTCGTCTTTCATATGATACGGAATGCCCAGCGAGGTGCAGCGTGATTTCAGGCGCTCGACCAGAACTTTATTAAACAGCTCGCTCTTGTCGCGGTTGCGGAAGATGATAGAGCCTTCCTCAATGATGTCCTGATCCGCATACGGACTGGTATCGAGCACGTAAAGCTCGTCAGTCTCAAGATTCATACCGTCCAGATATCGTGCAAGATGAATCCAGCTTTTGCCGATTTCCTCTTCGCACGTTAAAAGTGCCGTGCCGCGATATCCCGCCTTAAAGAGCGCATAGACAATCGCCAGCGATATAACATTATCAATCTGACCTTTAAGCGCGTTTTCCTCGACCCGCGCCTGACGGGAGTAAGCGAGGGGGATGTTCTGCTCCAGCAAGCCGATACCATCAACGAAAAACAAGGCGTCACTGTTGCGCATATGCGGATAGCAGGCCTCGATTGTGCCCTCACCCAGATGCGCGCCGGTATCGGGGTGATAGGCGTAAACCTTCTCACCCTCGAACCGTTTGGCGATTGATTCGACCTGCTTGCGCGAGGACTGGTTGTTTTCCCCATATTTGATCTCTTTTATATATTGCGCGGCATAAACGAATTCACCGTCACCGAGGCAAATTAAGCCATGACGGTCAAGATGGGCACAGATGATGGATTGTTTGGGGTCACTGCCCTCGACATCCAGCAGGCCGTTATTGCGGTAGACCTTCGCGCCCAGCTTTTTAAAATCGCTATAGAGGAAATCCATAAAGAATTTTTCGTGCCCGACAACCGCCGGTACGCTTAAATATTCGATTGTCTTTGCCAGTATGGTTTCTATCAAGCTTGTCTACCCTGTAAATTTGATTGTAGCTTCTACCGTTTTTCAGGCAGAAAGGAAAGCGGAAACACGCATCCTCAGCCATCAAAAATAAATCGTTAAAATAGTAATTTTTATGCCCGCAAAGGCTTGTCATGCCCAGATAACTATGCTAAATCCACGGCTAACAAAGACATCTATATAGTATAAGGATCATTGTTTTGAGTTCTGCCACAAATGTTTCATCCGTCGTTACATCGCGCTACGCCAAGGCTGTTCTTGATTTGGCCACCGAGAAGAAAAAGGTCGAGCAGGTCGAAGCTGACATGAAGGATTTGAGCGCCATGCTGGACGCCTCGGATGATCTGCGCGCGCTGGTTCACGACCCCAGAATCAGCAAAACCAAGCAGCAAGACGTTGTTAAAGCATTGGTAAGCAAAGCCAAATTCCAAGACATCACCAGCAATTTCCTAAACGTGCTGATCGAAAATCGCCGTTTGAATATTCTGGGCGCTGTTATCAAACGCATTCATCAGGACTTGGCAAAAATGCGTGGTGAGCGCGTGGCCAAAATCAAGGTCGCCCAGGACATGAGCGCCAAACAAATTCAAGAGCTGGAAGCCTCGCTTGCCAAGGCGTCCGGCTCCGCAGTAACACTGGATATTCAGGTTGATCCGTCCCTACTGGGCGGTATGATCATAACACTGGATTCCCGCATGATTGACGATTCCGTTGCCGGAAAACTCGAAAGACTAAAACTGGCAATGAGTCGGGGCAGTAATCAAAACCAAGTTCAAAACTTAAGTGAGGTAGTATAAAAATGGAAGTTCGCGCAGCAGAGATTTCTGACATTCTTAAAAAACAAATCGCCGATTTCGGCGCACAGGCCGATGTTGCAGAAATCGGTGAAGTGCTCTCCGTTGGGGATGGTGTGGCCCGCGTTTATGGTCTGGATAACGTGCAGGCCGGTGAGCTTGTCGAATTTCCGGGCGGCATTCAGGGCATGGCTTTGAACCTCGAGATGGACAATGTCGGTATCGTTATTTTCGGCTCTGACCGTGATATCTCCGAAGGCGACATTGTGCGCCGTACCGGTAAAATTGTTGAAGTGCCTGTCGGTAAAGAACTGCTTGGCCGCGTGGTTGATCCACTTGGTAATCCTATTGATGGCAAAGGCCCGATCAAGGCGAAACAAACATCCCGCGTGGAAGTTAAAGCCCCCGGCGTTATCCCCCGTCAGTCCGTGCACGAGCCTGTGCAAACCGGTTTGAAAGCGATTGACGCTCTTGTGCCCATTGGTCGTGGCCAGCGTGAGCTGATCATTGGTGACCGTCAGACCGGTAAAACCG
>CAXBAL010000235.1:0-3576 GCA_963973475.1 uncultured Micavibrio sp. | reverse complement strand
TGGAGGAGGGCACCCTGACCCATGTCCGCCGTGATCTGGGTCGTGACAGCAAGGAAACCTGCTCGGTCGCTGACTTCGTCACAAAACTGCCGTCAGTTCTCGATGATATTCACAACACCCTCTACAAACGCGCCAAAGACTTTATGGACAGCAATATAGTCGAGGTCAAAACGCTCGGCGAAATGGAAACCCTTTATAAAGGCGGGCATAAAGGCTTTGTAAAAACACCTGTTAGCGTGCTGGAGGAGGGCGACTTGCTCCGCGTGGAAAAAGACAACGCCATCACCGCGCGCTGCATGCCCTTTAGCGATAACGGCCAAACCGTTATCTTCGGAAAGGCCTATTAGGAATGCTCTTTAGCCGTTTTGAAAAACTGGTTGCCTTTCGCTACCTCCGCAGCCGCAAGGCCGAAGGCTTTGTTTCGGTCATTGCCGGATTTTCCTTCACAGGTATCATGCTGGGCGTGGCCACACTGATAATCGTGATGAGTGTCATGAACGGCTTCCGCCAAGAGCTATTCAGCCGTATCCTAGGTCTAAATGGTCACATGAACCTCTACGCCGTCACTGGCACGATGAGCGACTACGACAGTATAAAAGAAGAAGTTATCTTCATTGACGGCGTCAAAACCGCAGCGCCGATCCTCGAAGGCCAAGCCTTAATCTCTCAAAACAACGTCGCCAGCGGCGTACTCGTACGCGGCATCCGCACCGAAGATTTCAAACGCCGCGATATTTTGGCCGATTCCATCCAGCAAGGCGCGCTCGCCAACATGGACGCGGGCGAAGTCGCTATAGGCTCGGTTTTGGCTGAGAAATTTAAAGTCGCTCCAGGTGATGTTATCAAGCTTACATCGCCCCAAACACGCAGTACACCATTTGGCAATATGCCTGTTTCCCGCACCTTCACCGTCGGGCTCATCTTCGATGTTGGTATGTACGAATACAACAGCGGCTTTGTATTTATGTCATTGCAGCAAGCGCAGAATTTCTTCAAACAGCAAGGCTCTGTTACATCGGTGGAAGTTTTCCTTGATGATCCAGAAAAACTTGATGAAATGCGCCGCACGATTGAACTTGCCATGCAAGGCCGGGCCAAAGTCTATGACTGGCGCGACACTAACCAGAGTTTCTATACTGCATTGAAGACCGAGCGCAATGTCATGTTCTTGATCTTGACTATGATCATACTGATTGCGGCGTTTAACATTATCTCCTCGATGATTATGCTTGTGAAAGACAAAGGTCAGGACATCGCCATTATGCGCACCATGGGCGCCTCTAGCCTCTCCATGCTGAAAATATTCGTCCTGACCGGCTCCAGCATCGGTATAGCGGGCACGGCCTTCGGCGCGCTGCTCGGCATAGGCTTTGCCATGAATATCGAAGAAATCCGCCAGCTCATCGAAAGCATGAGCGGTACCGAGCTTTTCTCGGATGAAATATATTTTCTCTCTCAGCTTCCGGCAGAAATTGACTGGCAAGAAGTCACCGCCGTCATTGGCATGGCACTATTTCTGTCTTTCGCCGCAACCGTTTATCCGGCATGGCGCGCCGCGCGCCTCGATCCGGTAGAGGCCTTGCGCTATGAATAACACAGAAAAACCAAAAGCCATGGCACCCGATAAAGTTAAAACCGCAGCCGCAACAATTCAAAATGATGCGCTTCTACTCGCGCGCGGCGTCACTAAAACCTTCGTACAAGGGGGCAATAAACTCAATGTCCTGAACAGCCTTGACCTAAAGATTGATGGCGGGGAGCTTTGCGCCCTTGTCGGGCCGAGCGGATCAGGGAAATCTACTTTGCTACAAATCCTTGGCCTACTCGATAAACCAACCTCCGGCAAGCTCAGTATAGCAGGGCAGCAAGCAGAAAAAATGGGCGATAAAAAGCGTACCAAGCTGCGGCTTAGCGAAATCGGTTTCGTCTATCAATTCCATCACCTTCTGCCCGAATTCACCGCGCTGGAAAACGTTGCCATGCCGCAAATCATCGCAGGCATCAGTAAAAAAGACGCCCATGAAAAAGCCGCCGAGCGCCTCAAAGCCCTAGGGCTAGGGGAGCGCCTGACACACCGCCCATCCCGCTTGTCTGGTGGGGAGCAACAACGCGTCGCCATCGCCCGCGCGCTTATCAACGAACCAAAACTTCTTTTCGCCGATGAACCAACGGGAAATCTCGACCCCGAAACGTCCGAAGAAGTCTTCAACATCCTGCTGGAACAAGTCCGCGTACACAAAATCGGCGCCCTGATCGCCACCCACAACATGGACCTCGCCGACCAAATGGACCGCGTTTTAGAGCTAAAAGCTGGGAAAATCTTGAATCTCTAACTGGTAATCCACGGTAAATGGCTTTAGATTAACGCCATGAGCCAACAATTCATTCATTTGCATACCCATTCGGCGTATTCGCTGGCGGAAGGGGCGATCAAGGTCAAGGATCTGATCAAGCTCTGCAAGCGCGAAAAGATGCCTGCCGTGGCCGTAACAGACACCAACAATCTGTTTGGCGCGATGGAATTTGCGCTGGAGGCCAGCAATAACGGCGTCCAGCCCATCATGGGCACGCAGCTGGCAACAGGGGCAGGGAACCAGCTTGTCTTTCTGGTCCAGACCGAAAACGGCTTTCGCAATCTGTGTAAAATCGTCAGCTCCGCGCATCTGAACGGGTTCGAGGATTGCGTCGGCGTCGATGTCGATGCGCTGGGCGCGCATTCCGATGACCTCATCTGCCTTTCCGGCGGAATGAAAGGCCCGATCAACGACCATCTTGCACACGGCCAGCACGACAAAGCCGAAGAGGCATTGCTCAAATTAAAGGCCACCTTCGGCGACCGCTTTTATATCGAACTGCAACGCCATCACCTTGCCGATGAAAACCGCATCGAAAACGCGCTCATTGATCTGGCCTATAAGCATGATGTGCAACTGGTGGCCACCAATGATTGCTATTTTCCCGACCGCGCCACGCACGAAGCCCATGACGCGCTGCTCTGTATCTCCGAGGGGCGCTACGTCACCGAAGAAGACCGCCGCAAAGTCACGCCCGAACACTATTTCAAATCCGCTGCCGAGATGTGCGAGCTATTCAAAGACGTGCCCGAAGCCATCAACAACACGCTTACCATTGCAAAGCGCTGCTCATATTTGCTGGAGCCAATCAGCCCGCTCTTGCCCGCCTTCGACACAATAGGTGGCCGTAGCGAGACCGAAGAACTGCGCGCGCAATCCCAAGAAGGCCTACAATGGCGCCTCAATAATTTCGTCTTCCCCTTTAAGGACGGCGACCCCGAGGAACTGGCCAAGCCCTATTATGACCGGCTGGAATTCGAGCTAAATGTTATCGAGCAAATGGGATTTCCTGGCTATTTCCTAATCTGTTCCGATTTCATCAGCTGGGCGAAAGACCACAATATCCCCGTCGGCCCGGGCCGTGGTTCCGGCGCTGGCTCTATCGTAGCATGGGCACTAAAAATCACCGACCTTGACCCCCTTGAATTTGGCCTGCTATTCGAGCGCTTCCTGAACCCGGAGCGCGTATCAATGCCCGACTTTGACGTCGATTTCTGTCAGG
>CAXBAL010000234.1:0-3687 GCA_963973475.1 uncultured Micavibrio sp. | reverse complement strand
CCTCGACATGGGCGGTGATAATATCAGCGCCGGCATCCACGAAATCCTTGATCAGCGGATCGACAGGGGTAATCATCAAATGCACATCGAAAATTTTCTTGCTGTGCGGGCGCAGGCATTTTACGACCGGCGCACCGAAAGTTAGATTGGGCACAAAATGGCCGTCCATCACATCAATATGGATGTAATCCGCGCCGCCAGCGTCAATCGCGCGCACTTCCTCGCCCAGCTTGGAGAAATCGGCGGAGAGGATGGAGGGGGCAATTTTTACGGCAGTCTGGCTCATGGGGCTTTGTACTCTTAATTATAATCAGCAAATCAACTCACTTACGAGTATAACAGGGGATAAGTCTGTGAATAAACCAAAATATTATGATTTTTATAAGAATATCATATTTTGCTAAAATATCGGAACCATGCGCGCTCTTTATTGTTGGCATTTTATGCCTGCGTAAAAAACTCAAACCCTTTATAAAGGAGATGATGATGAAACCGAACGCAAAACACGCGCATTCCACCAATACTGTGGATCAAAGAAAATGGCTAGCCTGGTGCGGCCTTGAAGGGCGCGAGTGGGCAAAAACCCATCTCGCGAGTAAATAAAGCGCCCTATTCCTCGGCCTTTTTCAAGCGTGCGATATAAAATCCATCCATACCACCGCTAGCGGCTTGCATAAATGGTAGGACGCGTACATCCCCGTGCTCGGTGATGAGTTCATCAAGGTCGCCTATTTCATCAGGAGCAATCGCGAGTCGCAGGGCGTTTGGCGTTTCGGAGATAAAACGCTCAATTTGATCCTCCCCCTCGCTTTTTTGTAGGGAGCAAGTGCAATAGACCAAAATACCGCCCGGTGCCAGAATATCGAACGCGTTCTTCAAAATGCGGCGTTGTACCTCGATCAGGCTTTCGATATCGCGCGGCGTTTTCAAACGCGCGACATCGGGGTGGCGGCGCAGCGTTCCTGTCGCGCTGCACGGGGCATCGCATAGGACAAAATCCACTGGCTGCTTCGGGCGCCAAACGGCGCTATCAGCGATAAATGTTTCCACTTTTTCGTCAAGACGCAGGCGCTTCAGGTTTTCAGATAGGCGCTTCATACGCTGGGCAGAACGATCAACGGCCACAACATTAGCTCCCATAGAAGCCAGTTGCGCGGTTTTACCGCCCGGCGCGGCGCAAAGATCAATAACGGTTTTGCCCTCAATATCCCCAAACAGCTGGGCGGGAATGGCAGCAGAAGCATCCTGCACCCACCACATGCCATCATCAAACCCCTCTAGTGCCGTGACATTACCACCTGCAGGCTTGCGCAGCGTTCCTGTAGGAAAGCTGGAGGCCTGCAAGGTGCCGCCCCAGTAATTACGGGAGCTTTGGTCTTTGACTGTGATATCCAGCGGCGCCTCGACGAGATTGGCCGTAGCGATATGGGCGGCCTTGGACATACCATATTCTTCGATCCAGATTTTGAGCAACCATTCGGGCGTGTTCAGGCGCGCGGGGTCTTGACGGCTCATAAATTCGGAGCCGTTGCGGATGATATTACGCAAAAGACCATTTACAAAGCCTTTCTGGCGTTCCATACCCGCGCCATCAGCCAAACGCACGGCCGTATCAACGGCAGCGTGGTCGGGCACATTCATAAACATGATCTGCGCCACGCCAAGGCGCAGGATATTTTGCAACATCATATTGCGCGAAGCCGAGCCGGGGCGCTCCTCGCTCTTTTCGATCAGATCGTCAATCTGGCCAAGACGGCGCAGCGTAGTGGAGACGATCATGCGGGCAAAGGCCTTATCCCGTGAGGGCAGCGTGCGGAAGGAGTCCGATTTTTCCAGCGAAATATCAAGTGCCTGTTTTTGGTTCAGAACTTTATCAAGAACCTCAAGCGCAGCCGAACGCGCGGAGAGCATTTCAACACTCTCGGGGTTTGGATCACCGTACATTTCATGTTCATCAAGCAGATTTGTCATGGCGCTCCACTATCTCATGTTCCATCACATGCGCCAAATCAATCATTGCTGTGTAGAGGCCGCGAATAAAATCGGCATCAATATTTTTTTCCATACCCATTTGTACAGCGCGCTCGGTCACCTCAATGACTCGCTCGCTTTGAACAACAGGAATTCCATTCTCCGCTTTTAATTTACCAACGGCGCGCACGATGTCGAAACGCTTGGCGAAAAGATCAATCAATTGACGATCCAATTCGTTTATCTGCTCTCTATATTTTTCCAGTTCATCCATTTTCTTATTTTTTCTACTTCTCAAATTTGTTTATATGCCCTAGATCAATGAGTATGACAAAGCAAAGCACAAAAGTAACCGAAAAAAACGACAAACCCAAAAGCGCTGGGGATGAAGATAAATCCGGGCAGGAAAAAGAGATCGGCGGCTTTAAAGACAGCAATCTTCCCGAGCCGACCAGATATGGCGATTGGGAAGTGCGCGGCCGTTGCAGCGATTTTTAAAATGAAGGCCTAGCAAACTTTGCCTGACACGGCTCAAAGCTTCATGATATAATGAAGCCATGAAGATCAATTTTCTACTCATTGCCGTTTTTGCCCTGAGCCTTGCGCCGTTAAGTGCAAAGGCGCAAACGACCATTTTAGAAAATTTCATCGCCTTTAGTTGTAATTTTAGCTTTGATAAAATGACCCTCATTAACGATATTCAGGCCAAACATGACACTTTGGTTGTAAATTGTCACCCGCCGGACAGCAGCGTCCAAAGCGAATTTACTCTTCAGGCCTGTAGCGATAAAATCATTCCCTATATCAAACGCGACATCACCACAGGGCACGCCACACCATTTAGCGCCATCAATGGCCGGTATTTAACCGTGGGCGCGCATGAGGGAATTCATCATTCCGCCATTGCCTTGGCCGCAAAAGAAAATCCACTTGTACCGATATCATTTACGTTGAGAGACAATACAATCAACGCCGAATTGCCTGCTATAAAAACCACTGGAAAACCTCTAGACCTCTGGCTCTACGCCTATATTTTCGAAAAAGATGAAACGATGGCTTATGCCGCGGAAGGCATACCGCCTTTAACGGATGAAGAAAGAGCAATGTTACCGCGCGCAACATTTACCAACCTTGTAAAACATTTGGAAAATCTGGGCGACTGGGACGGCAATCCGCAAAGCATCTCTATTCCGTTAAACGGTTTTAAGGCAGACGGATTTGCCCTGATTGCACAAGAAAAGGAAGGCGGCCCTATACTGGCCTTGGGTAAAATAGAACCCGGCCTTGCAAGCCAAGTTTCTCACGCGCAAAATTAAATCATTGCCGCAGTTATTCTCTTAAAGTTTGAAATCAATCAAAACCGGCGCATGATCGGAGGGCTTTTCCCAATCGCGGGCTTCGCTTAAAACTTCATGACCAGAAAGCTTATCCTTTAGCGGCGGCGTTACCCAGACGTGATCGAGCCTGCGGCCGCGGTTGGATTTTTTCCAGTCGCGGTTGCGGTATGACCACCATGTGTAGCATTTCTCGTCCATATCCACGAATTCGCGCGCGCTGTCCACCCAATCCAGCGAGGCGCGCATTTTCTCCAATCGCTCGGTTTTCGGCGGGGTGTGGGAGACGACTTTCAAAAGCTGTTTGTGCGACCATACGTCATTTTCATACGGGGCGATATTGAAATCACCGACCGCGATTAAAGGCTGATCGGGGGTGTAG
>CAXBAL010000233.1:0-3694 GCA_963973475.1 uncultured Micavibrio sp. | reverse complement strand
GACACTAATCCATTCAGTACCATTGCAATATTGCATGACTTTTTTAGCGGCGTTGTAGAGCATGACCGCTTCGTGAGGGCCATCACAAGCAGGCAAGGCGTGTGGGAAGGAACTATAGAGTAGAGTAATATCTTCTGCGCTGAGGGCGCGGTCATAGATGCGGATTTCATCAAGCTTGCCTTGAAAGTGGCCCGAATTCTGAGTAGTGCATTGTCCCGCGCCATAACAGCCTAACACAATAGGGTACGATGTTTTTACACGTGTCCCTGAGCGATATTGCGTATCAATTAATACGCCATCTTGATAAATGGAGACATATTTAGTGGCAGAATTGTATGTTCCTACCAAATGGGTCCATGTTCTATCCGGCACAACATTGCTCATAACGGGATCTTCTCCGTCGCTATGGCTGACATCCCACTTGAAGATGTTGGTGTTACTTACTTGTTCAAACCCATAGGAATAGATGCTGCTGTTGCCTGAGAACCACTGCCCTTTAATAAGTAGTTCAGTCCATTCCTGCTGGTCATCATCCATGCGATAAACCCACAGGCTGACTGTTAAATCATCGGGTTCCAATGCCGTGCTATGAGAGATATCAACGCGGTTGTCGGTTGCAAAGGAGCCGGAAAATTGCAGAGCATCGCCAATGCGGCCATCGACCCAGACCGGACTATTAACCAGTACACCATCATTGCCTCCGGTAGTATCGGTTACATCCAAGCCACTGCCGTCATCCAAAGGCCAATATCCGACAAGGCCGCTCGTAATATCCTGCGCTTTGGCTGTGTTTGTGAGCGTGGCGCATAGAAAAAACACTGCAAACGCAAGCGTTAGCAGGGAGGAATTCCGTAATTTCGTTGTTTTATCCCCTAACAAGGTAATTCTTATCCGCACTTTGTTTATGCTTGTTTCATTATACTATTATTGCGCATGACTTGTTAAGGGGGCTTTAATATCAGGGATTAAATTCAGCAAACCGCCTGAATGGATTTTTTCTTTATACGGGGGGCGATTCATGCCATAAAGGGCGCTCACAATAAATTGGGGATGAAACTGCAATGGAAGTCTGGATTCTTTTTAATGAAGAGATAGAAGCGCCGAGCTCGGAAGCCTTTGAAATACGCCGCTTTATGGAAGAAGGGCGCAAAATGGGCATAGATGTGAAAGTGTTCAAGCCCGAACAGTTCGATTTGCTGGTCTGTAATGACGATAAGCAATCGGTGCTGATTGATGGGGAGTTCCGCAATCTTCCGGATTTCGTCCTTCCCCGTACCTATGTGATTGATACCGGATATTTCGCGCTGGCCGTTATCCGCCAGTTGGAGCGTTTGGGCGTAAAGGTCTTTAACGGTTCCCAATCTATTGAAACTGTATCTGATAAATTGCACACGCATCAGGCTTTGATCGAGGGCGGGTTGCCGACCCCGCGCACGATGCTGGCTAAATTTCCCGTTGATGTGGATTTGATCGAAAGAACGATCGGGTTCCCCGTGGTGGTGAAAACCCTGCTGGGGGTGAATGGGACAGGGGTTTTCCTGATGGAAGACCGCAAATCTTTCCATGATATGATGGAGCTGCTCTGCGAGACCAATCCGCATATTCAACTTATCTTTCAGAAGTTTATCGCCAAGAGCGTCGGGCGTGATATTCGCCTGTTTGTGGTGGATGGCAAGGTTGTAGCCTCAATGGAGCGCCGTGCCAAGGAAGGCGAATTTAAAGCCAATTTCTCTCAAGGTGGCAGCGTTGCCGAATTTATCCCTGATTCCAAGGCAAAGGACATAGCCATTATGACCGCGGGCATTTTGAATTTGCAAGTCGCGGGTATTGATTTGCTCTACGCCGAAGATGGCGGCTATACGATCTGTGAAGCCAATTCCTTCCCCGGTTTCAAGGGGCTGGAGAGCTGCTGCGATGTCAATATTCCGCAAGAGATTTTCAAAGCCATGCAGCGCCGCCTTGATGCGGGAAGCTCCTTTGAAGCTGTGTCTCTGCCAAGCATAAGAAAACGCCTCGAGCAGAAATAAGCTGAAGGCGTTTTTACAATTCATTTAAATACTGCGTGCGTTTAGCTACGCTGATCCTGAAAGCTTGTCGGGGCTTGGTCGATCACGCGCATGGCGCCGTTGCGGAATTCCAGAACGGCAAGGCCGCGCTCGACAAGGCCACCTTCGCGGAAGCGGAAAATCCCGTCAATCCCCGCGAAGCCGTTTGAGTTTTGAATTGCCACTGAATCAAAAGACGGGCGAGAGCCACTTTGCAGACCGTTGCGCGCCAATATAGCGGCCAGAGCCGTTGCGTCATAGGCCAAAGAGGTCAGGCGCGGCGGGCTAATAGCGTAGGTCTCGAAATATCGACGCTCGAACCCTCTGCGCAATGAGGGAGAAGGCGCGGCAAACCATGCCCCTTGCAGGGCAGGCTCGCTGGCGAGGCGCTCATCATCCCAAAGGCCAGTGCCAAGGCGGCGCACCTGATTGGGTGGCATGCCGTATTGGCTGGCGGCGCTGGCGACGCTGCGTGCCATATCACCGCCGACAGGCATGAAAATGGCCTCGACAGGGGGCGGGACATTGGCGCTCTGGCGGGCATTGAAATTCGAGAATTCCCGCATGTCATTGGACAAGTTTGCACCGTTCGCGGCAAAGCGTTTGGTGACAACCGTGTTCAAACCGGCGCGGCTCGCGATATTGCTGTAGGCGCCGATAACGGTATCGCCGTAATCCGAGGCGGGCGAGAACACGCCGACATCACGGATGCCTTGTCCGGCGGCGTAATTTGCAATGCGGCTGACTTGGTCAAAGGGAAGAAAGCCCATCATGAAGGTGGAGTTATCGGCCAATGTCCAATCTGTGGAAAAGGCCACCATGTTAATGCCGGCACTGCGCGTGACAGGTTTGGCGGCGCGTACTGATTCCGAAAAGAGGGGGCCGAGAACAAGCTGCGCGCCGCTATTGACGGCATCACGGGCGGCTTCTGCCGCGCCCGCGGCGTTGCCCCTGGTATCGCGCGGCATGAGTTCGAATGAATTATGGCCAACCTCGAACAGCGCCATTTGCGCGGCATTCAGCATGGCTTGGCCGAGTGATTCGTGCTGGCCGCTTAGGGGGAGCAAAATAGCGACTTTTACGGGCGCGAGATCTCCGACGGGCGCGGTTGCTTGTGCATCGGGGGCGCCTATAGTATCGCTTTGTACGGGGCGTGATTCCAATCCTTCGGGCGCGGCTTCGGCGCTCTTGACCGGGGGCGGCTTGTATTCCCATGCCTGTCTGCTGCTGTAATCACTGCCGCCAGTTCCCCCGCCGCATGCTTGGAGGAGGAGGGTTGCGCTTAACAGGAGGCTGCACAGAAGAAACTGAAATCTTTTCATGGCGTTTATCGTCCATTCACTTTAAATATTAAAAGGATGACACACAGTAGCGAAAAAAGAATCAAATGGCCAGAGGCAACAAACGGCCGGCCCGGATTAAAAGCGGGGCTTTATATTGTTGCCACGCCCATTGGGAATTTGCGTGATATTACCTTGCGGGCGCTGGATACACTGGACGCGGCGGATGTGATTATCTGTGAGGATACGCGGGTTTCGGGGAAACTGCTCAAGGCCTACAGTATTGACGGTCAGATGATTTCCTATAACGATCATAGTGATGAGAAAAAGCGCGATTCTATTCTGGGAAAAATAGAGGCGGGGCAATCG
>CAXBAL010000232.1:0-3717 GCA_963973475.1 uncultured Micavibrio sp. | reverse complement strand
AAGCAAAAAGCCAAGAAAAAGAAGAAAAAAGCAGCCGAGCTACAAATCTGACCCCATACAATAATATGTTGATAGAGCCGACAAAGCATTTTTTCTAAGCACCTATTCCCGCTATACTTGCAATTGTAATTACAAGCGCAATACATCCTTATGTTTCAAAAAATATCTGCTTTCACCTTGGCTTTCTCTGCTTTAATGGTCTGTATCACAGGCTCAAGCATGGCCCAAAACGATGCGCCTTATACAGGCGCCTCATCGGCATGGGACCGCATGCCCAGCAAAGTACGGCATTTCACCCAGCCCGAGAGCCACCACGACCAGTACCCCCCCTCGGCAAATGGCATTTTAGAGCCAAGCGGCACAGATTCCTATCAAAACGCGCTATCCCACGCCGAATTGCTGGACGCCCAAGGCCGCACGCACCGCGTCTTTTTCAACCCGCCGCGCCAACAACCCATACCGCAAACGCCCTCCGCGCTGGAGGCTATGTACCAGACGCGCGTTGTCGATCCAGTGCGCCAATTCGGCTATGACCTTTTCGGCGTCCCCACGACCGAGACCGAGACCTTCCTCTCCAGCCTAGGCCGCGAGAGTTATTCCATCCCCAGCGGCAGCGTGGCTGATGATTTCGTCCTCGATATCGGCGACCGTCTGGAAATTGTCTTTACCGGCCAGCGCCATGACCGCGGCACCTACACTGTCAATTCCCAAGGCCAGCTCCTCATACAGGACTTCCCGCCTATCCCCGCTGCGGGGCGCTCGATCGGGCAAGTGCGTATCTCTGTGGAGGCCGCAGCGCGTAATCTCCACAACACCCAAGCCTTCCTCTCGCTGGCCTCTGTGCGCCAAATCGGCGTGCTCGTGGTCGGTCATGTGCGCAGACCGGGCCGCCAGAGCCTTACTGTCTTCCACACCGTGCTAGATGCGCTGATGGAGACGGGCGGCGTGCAGAAAACAGGATCGCTGCGCCAGATCAAACTAGTACGCGATGGCCGAAGCCAGCTTATCGACATATACAGCTTGCTCATGTACGGCGCGACCAATGCCGATCTGCAACTGCGCGATGGCGACCGCATCATCGTTCCCCCCATCGGCCCCACAATTGCCATTACGGGCGAGGTCAAGCGTGCAGGCATCTATGAAATTCTCCCGCGCCTGAACGGCATGCGTCATCAATCTGAAAACGCATCTGAAAAACTCACTCTGAACGATGCGCTTGATTTGGCGGGCGGCGTTCTCGTCTCCGGCCAGAACCGCTTTCTAAAGCTTGGCAATGGTACAAGCGGCCAAGAACAGGTCAGTGAAATCAACGATGCGTTCGCGCCTGAATTCGGCGATGGCTCGATCCTCGTTGTCTCAAAAGGCAAGGAAAAGCGCGCAGGCATGGTCGAGTTAATAGGCCATACCCGCAAACCCGGGATTCACGCCCTATCCGAAGCCCCAAGCCTTTCCGCCCTCCTCCCGAGCGGCACTGTATTGGGCGAGAATATCTATCCCCTCATCGGCGTGATCGAGCGTTTTGATCCGCAGCAACTCTCGCGCCATTATCTTGATTTCCCACTCAAACTTGTCATTTCCGGCGATTATGACCGCCAGCTTAAGGAAGATGATGTTGTACATCTATTTTCCAACACGCAAATAACATCACTCGGCAAAACGCCCAATCCTGACAGAGACAACGAACCCCAGCATAGCGGCTTTATAGAGGCCTCTTACACCCCCCATAACGATACTCCCCAAATAGAACAAGGCTCCAATCCGCACAGCGATCCCTATAATGAAAGCGCCATAAAAGACCCCGTCCTCTCTGCTTATTTAAAAGAACGCGCGGTCTTTGTCCGCGGCGCCGTACGAAACCCCGGTCACTTTCCCGTTGCCGAAGGCGCAACGCTGGATGCCCTGCTGGCCGTCGCGGGCGGGCTGGCGCTCGAGGCCAATACAGGCAATATCGAGGTCACCTCCGCCCTGCAAGGCGAAGGTCTGCAAGCAGGACGCCCATCGGGGACGCGCCGCCTCAATGTGAACTTCCGCGAAACCAATCCGCAAGATGTCATGATCGGCCCCGGCGATTCCGTGCGCGTTAATCAAAAGTTCGACAAGATCAGTGACAAAAGCGTGCTGATACTGGGCGAGGTGCGTAATCCGGGACGTTATGACCTCATCCCCGGCGATAAAGTCTCCGACCTGTTAGAGCGCGCAGGCGGCCTGACACCGCAAGCCTATCCTGCAGGCTCCATCTATAGCCGTGAGGCCGAACGCCGAACCGAAGAAAGCCGCTACCGCGCCGCCGCGCGCGATCTGGAGCGGGCGCTGGCTATTTCGCTGGAAAAGAACAACGACAAGACGCCCAATTCAACGCAGGTCGCCATGGCGCGCGAACTGGCCTCCGAGCTACGCGAGGTCGAGGCGGTCGGACGCATCACTGTCGAAACAGACCCCGGCATTCTGGCCACCAACCCCGAACAAGACATGCTGCTCGAATCCGGTGACCGCATCTTCATCCCAAAACGCCCGATGAGCGTACGGGTCAGCGGCGAAATTCTCTCCCCTGCCTCTTTGCAATTCCGCGAGCGTAAAAAACCGCTGGATTATATCCACGAGGCAGGCGGTTTCACTTATCACGCCGATAAAGACCGCACTTTCGTGCTCTACCCGGATGGCAGCGCGCAACCGCTACAGGTAAGCAGTTGGAATTATCGCGCAACCTTTATTCCGCCCGGCTCCACCATCGTTGTACCGCGCGATCCAAAACCATTTGATTTCATCGAAAGCGCAAAAGACATCAGCCAGATTTTAAGCAATCTGGCTGTGACGGGTATTTTCCTTGATGATGTGCGGGATGATAACTAAGGCGTAAGCGCACCGAACTTCTAAAACTACATATTAAATTCGACCACGCTTGGGCGCTCTTCAGTACCGATAGAATAATCAACGCCGGCTGCCGGCTCGCGGCTTTGGCTGTCTACGTCATTCGCGCGGGCTTCACGGAACACCGCACTGACTGTTTCCTCCGGAATGGCATCAAAGCCAATGTAAAAACTGTTACCATTTGCGCTTGAAACGTAATATCCGACAGGGTTGGTATTACCATCATCCAGATCAAAATCAGGCTCGCTCACGACAGAAATGTGAAACTCATCGCCAAACAAGGCGCGCACATCATCTATATTGTCGATATCGGCAACAACCTCTTCCATAACCGGATTATTCACATCGCCGCGAACGCCGTATAATGAAAAGCTCTCGCCCGCCATAAAATTCGCAAATTCAAAAAGCTGCGCGTCATTTTCACCAATCGCGGCAATAGAGTTATCAGTCTGATCGCCCAAACGAACAGAAATGCGCTCGCCGTGATCATAGATATCATTGCGGATGCTCTCGCGCGCGCCGCTCGGCAATACGTAATGGAAATCCTCAGCCATGATCTGGCCAAACGAATCGGCATCACGGCCCCAAGACCCATCCTCATTGGGACGGGACGCCACTTCAAAGGCTTCTTCAATCTTGGCATAAAACGCTTCGTGCTTGTCTTCTGGAATATTAATGACAGGCGCCACAAACTGCCCTTGGTGATCAGCAAAACGCTCAACCAGTGCCTGCGCCTCACTCAATGCTTGCTGTTGGTCGGCGGGCACGGGCAAAAGCGAGCCGTCATCACGGGTATATTCATCCACTAATCTGCGCGCCTCTTCCAACTGCGCAGCCAGATCATCAGGC
>CAXBAL010000231.1:0-3722 GCA_963973475.1 uncultured Micavibrio sp. | reverse complement strand
ACAATAACATGTTCGCCCTTTTTTAGATTCGGCTCCATCACGCTTTCTTCGATTTGAAAAATCTTGACTTCATCGGCCTGCGCTTTCGTGCGCTGGGTGAGTATTGAGGCCGGAATGGACCATTCCCCGTCATAAGAGTCTTGCTCTGACATACCGCTTTTTAAAGGCTCCAGAATATAGGCATCATTTTTTTTTGCCTTCGCTGACAGATCACCGCCAAGGCCGAAAAATTCGCGCATTTTGATATATTCCTGCGCTTTAATTTGCCGTGTTCCCGCCAAGATCTTACTCACGGCAGGCGGCTCCAGTCCCAACAAACGTGCCAGTTGTGCTTTGGTTTTTTTAGGGTTTATTTGAAATTGTGTTTTTAACCATTGAGCATCCATATCAACACTATACAGGACTTGTTTTTTCTACAAATTACTTTTTAAGCAAAAAATGCTTGAAACTTTCCTTTTTGGAAAGTATATACATCTTTGGGTTGAAAAAAGGAGATCGAATATGCGAATAAGCGTACCCGCTCATTATAAAATCATGGGGCGGAACCTGAAGCACATCAGACAAAAGGCCTGCTTGTCTCAAAACAGGCTCGGAAAAGAGCTAGGGGTCAGTTTTCAACAAATTCAAAAATACGAAAAAGGCATCAACCGCCTGCCGGCAGAGCACATCTACACCCTGAAACATTTTCTCAACATTCCCTATGATTATTTTTTTCAGGATATTGCCGACCCGGCTCTCGACCATACTATTCCGAACAAAGAATGTAAGATGACAGAAAACTTTATCCGAAAACTGGAAGCAATCGAGGATGAGGCGCTCAAAACCAAAGCTTTGCGCATTCTAACCATCCTGATCGACTAATCAGCCTCAGCCTGCTTCTTTTTTTCGGCGGCCGTTTTGCGTTTTTCATTCGTGGCGGCGTGTTCTTGCTCCTCATTGACCTCTTCAAAAGTGATAAGGACATCCTCCTCGCGCAAATCTTTCAAGTTGCGGGGGCGGCGAAGATAAAGCTTACGCTTCAACGTGTTGGAGCTTTTTATATAGCCAATAACTTTCAACGTTTCATTTTTCACGCGGCTTTCGATTTTGTCGATATTCTCGCCTTTCCCAATACGGGCGGCTTTAAAACGCCAGCCTTTGTTGAAGAAATTCGAGACGATCCAGTAATCCAGATCTTCCGATCCGAAATCCTCACCGCGCACGGCTTCGGTAATCTGACGGCGCTCATGCTCATCCTCTTCATGCGGCAGGAACTGATACGTACTTTCACGATTATAAATATGCACATAGGCATTACACACCAAGGAATTATAGGCAGGATTATTGGTCACAGAAAGCAGCGCATTATATTTGGTCAACTCGACATTGTATTCCGTCTCCTCTGATAATATCTCGCCATAATAAGTCGGGATATTGCCAAGGCGAGCCTGCTTCAATGCGTACCAGTTTTTATCGGCGATCAGAACATCAACATCACGCCCCATCAATATCTGGGCGAGCTGGATTGACCAACCGGACGAACCAACAATGATCAGCGCATCACGCTCAGGATGGGCAAGACCAAGAAATTTTCCCAAAGGCTTTGCCGTCAATCCATGCACAAACACGGTAATCAGTACAATCGCGAAGGCCAGTGGCAACAAGGCCGCGCCGTCCTCATATCCTGCCTCAACCAGTAAGGGACCCATAATACCCGCAATCGCGGCGGCTACGATACCGCGCGGTGCGATCCACCCCGTTAATATAACCTCTTTCCAGGTCATCTCCGTGCCAATGCTGGACAAAAATGCGGTGATAGGGCGAATAATGAATAACAAAGAGGCAATGAACAAAATCCCTCTCCAGTCGATATTCAGCAAGATAGACGGGTCCATTTCTGCCGTCAGAATAATAAATATCCCCGAGACCAGCATAAGGCTTAATGTTTCCTTGAATTTCTTGAGCTCTTCCAGCGAGGTAATGCCCATATTGGCCAGTGTAATACCCAATACCGTTACGCCGATCAGGCCGGATTCATGCAAAATCTCGTTACAAAGAATGAAATAAATCACGACAAAAGACAGTAAGGCTGCCGATTTCATATATTCGGGGATCATACCGCGGTTGAAAACCACCCCGATAACGCGCCCGACCACGAAGCTCAGCACCGTTACAAGTACCACCTTGAAGACCATCTCGGAAAAGAAACCGCTGGCTTGAAAATCAACGCCGCCTTGGTGGGTAAAATACTCGTAGCAGAGAACCGCGAGCACCGCCCCGATCGGGTCATTAATTAAACCTTCCCATTTCAAAATGGACGCAGGGCGTTCGACCAAGCGCGCATTTTTCAGCAACGGCATAATCACGGTCGGCCCTGTCACAATCAGCAAAGCGCCAAAAGTAACCGCAACTTCCAGACTAAGACCGGCCAGATAATACGCCGCCAGCGAAGTGAGCACCCAGGCAACAGGCGCGCCCACAATAACGAAGTGCCGTATGGCAGCGCGGGCCTTGTTAATTTCTTTAAAATTTAGATTAAGGCTACCCTCAAACAGGATTATACCCACCGCGATAGAGGTCAAGGGCTGCAAAAGATCACCGATCAAACGCTCGGGATGGATTAAATCCAAAATAGGCCCGCCCAGAAAACCGAAAATCAGGAAAAACACAATCGCAGGGGTTTTTAAACGCCAGCCGATCCATTGCGCTGTAATCGCGAAAAAGGTAATCCATGCAATCTCGACAATTTGATCTTCCACCGTAATTTCCGTTCCTGTTTTAATTTTCTTAAAAGAATAGCCCTCTATCTATACGAAAATAGCCATAAACTACAACAGCAAAACTATAGGCGTACTTTTTTATTCAGAATTTATGTGAATTAATTACATCTATTTCTTGATCGTTTTTCGTAACCGTGCTAGCACATGATTATTCCAAAAATTGAACATGAGGTATTAAGCATGGCGAAAGTAGGCGCTCAAAGAGCAGCAGAGCTAACTGGTAAATCAAAATCAACCATCCAGCGTTCCATGAACAACGGCAAACTCTCTTATGAAATGGATACATCCGGCCGCCGTGTCATTGATGTTTCAGAACTCGAGCGTGTTTTCGGCCTAGAAAAAGCAGGCACTAGCGCCCCATCCGCGGGCGTTGAGCAAGAGCTTGAAAAAGCCAAGCAAATGCTGGAATTCGAGCGCACGAAGATGCAAATGAAAGCCTTGCAAGACCAACTTGATGCCGCCAATGAACAAATCGCCGATTTAAAAACCCAGCGCGACAAATGGCAAAAACAAGCCGATCAGGTTCTAATCACCAGCCAGTACAGCCAAAAACAGGCTGAAGAATTCCGCAATGAAGTCAAAGAGCGCGAGAAAAGAGCGCAAGAGCGTCGCCAGAAGATGCTGGATGACAAAATGAAAAAAATGCAGGCAAATAATGAAAACTCCGTTCTTCAGGGCGCGCCTACTGGCGAAGCCCATGATGACACAGTCTTTCAGGGCCTTTGGAAGAAAGTTAAAGGCGAGCGCTAAGCTTACTCATAGATAGAATTTTAAGAAGGGCGGACTCTGTTTCGCCCTTTTTATTTGGCGATCTGCTTAATCTTGAATATAATAGAGCAATGAAAAATTTATTGCTGCCCGTATTTCTAATGGTCTTTTTCCTCGCTCCCGCACTTCCGGTTAGCGCGCAAAACGCACCTGCGCCCAGTAAATTATTGGAAGAACCCGCAGCGCCCGCGCCTG
>CAXBAL010000230.1:0-3755 GCA_963973475.1 uncultured Micavibrio sp. | reverse complement strand
TAAATATCACCCGCACGGCGATTCTGCCATTTACGATTCGATGGTTCGTATGGCGCAGCCCTGGAGCTTGCGCCTTCCGCTTATTGACGGGCAGGGGAACTTCGGCTCGATGGACGGTGATAGTCCTGCGGCCATGCGTTATACCGAAGCCCGTATGGATAAGGCTGCGGAAACAATTCTGCAGGATATAGACAAGGAAACGGTTGATTTTCGCGCTAATTATGACGAAAGCCTGATGGAGCCTGTCGTGCTGCCTTCACGCATTCCGAACTTGCTGGTGAACGGCGCGGGCGGTATTGCTGTTGGTATGGCGACCAATATACCGCCGCATAATCTGGGCGAGGTTATTGATGCCTGTCTGGCGATGGTCGAAAACCCTGATATTACCACTGAACAGATCAATGAAATTATTCCCGGGCCGGATTTCCCGACGGGAGCCTATATCCTCGGCAAGCGCGGTATCCATAGCGCTTATCATACGGGCAATGGCTCGGTTGTTATGCGCGCCAAAACCTCGATCGAGCAGATTGGCAAGCGCGAAGCCATTATCGTCCATGAAGTGCCCTATCAGGTGAACAAGAGCAAGCTGCTGGAACGCCTTGGTGAAATTGCCCGCGAGAAAATCGTGGAAGATATCGCCGAAATTCGCGATGAATCCGACCGCGATGGCGTGCGCGTGGTAATTGAGGTGAAAACCAATGCTGTGACAGATGTGGTGTTGAACCAGCTTTACCGTCACACGGTTCTGCAAACCAATTTCCCGTGCAATATGGTGGCTCTGCATAACGGCAAGCCGCAGATCATGTTGATCCGCGATATGATCAAGGCGTTTATCAAATTCCGCGAAGAAGTGATTACCCGCCGTACGATTTACGAACTGGGTAAAGCGCGCGACCGTGCGCATGTTTTGGCCGGTCTCGCCGTGGCGGTTGCCAATATTGATGAGGTCATTGCCTTAATCCGTAACGCAGGCAGCCCGACTGAGGCGCGTGAAGGCTTGTTGGCCAAACGCTGGCCCGTGCATGATGTGGCGCCGCTGATTGAGTTAATTGACGATCCCGAACACGCCGTTGAAAGTGATAACACCTATCAAATGAGCGAAGTACAAGCCAAGGCCATCCTTGATTTGCGCCTGCACCGTTTGACAGGTCTTGAGCGTGACAAGATCGTCGAGGAGCTTAAAGATATCACCGACCGTATTGCCGAATATCTGGCCATTCTGGCCTCCCGCGAAAAAATGCTGGAAGTTCTGTGCGAAGAACTGGTCGAGGTGAAGGAGAAGTTCAACACCCCGCGCCGTACCGAGCTGATTGACGCCGAATTCGAAGTGGATATGGAAGATTTGATCCAGCGCGAGGAAATGGTTGTGACCATCACCGGCGGCGGTTATATCAAACGCGTGCCGCTTACCACCTATCGCGCGCAACGTCGCGGCGGTAAAGGGCGCAGCGGTATGACCATGAAAGATGAGGATTTCATCTCAGATCTTTTCGTGGCCGATACGCATACGCCGATTTTGTTCTTTACTACACGCGGAATTGTGCACCGGATGAAAGTTTACCAATTGCCGCTCGGCACCCCGCAAGCGCGCGGTAAGGCACTTGTAAATCTCCTGCCGCTCGAGCAGGACGAGAGCATTTCCGTTTACATGCGCTTGCCCGAGGACGAGGATGAGTGGGACGGTCTGGACATTATGTTCGCCACGTCCCATGGCTCGATTCGCCGTAACAAACTGTCTGACTTTAAAAACATCCGCTCGAACGGCTTGATTGCAATGAAGCTGGGCGAGGGCGAGAGCCTAGTCTCTGTTCGCTTGTGTGAAGGTGAGGAAGATGATGTCCTGCTCGCGACCAAGCGCGGTAAAGCCATACGTTTCCGTGCGACCGATATTCGCGTCTTTGCCGGACGTAACTCGACCGGTGTGCGCGGTGTGAAATTGGGTAAGGATGACGAGGTCATCTCTATGTCTATCCTGAAACATGTTGATATTACTGCTGAAGAGCGTGATGCATACATGAAAGCCGCCAGCCAGATTATCGGTAGCGAAGATGAGGAATATGAATATCCTGAAACCGATATGCAACTGTCCGAGGAACGCTTTAACGAGCTTCTGGAGAAGGAGCAACTTTTGCTCACTGTCTCTGAAGGTGGCTTCGGTAAACGCACGTCATCCTATGAATATCGCGTCACCGGGCGCGGCGGACAGGGCATTGTCAATATGGCCCTAACCAAGAAAAATGGCAATGCCGTGGCCGCCACATTCCCAGTCACCGACGAGCACCAGATTATGCTCGTCACCGACAAGGGCAAGTTGATCCGCACCCATGTCAATACCATTCGCACTACGGGCCGCAGCGCGCAAGGCGTGACAATCTTTAAGGTCGGTAGCGACGAGCGCGTAGTCTCTGTGGCCTGGTTGGTTGAAGATCAGGACGAGGATGCTGAGCTGGAGGCTGTCGATGGCGATGGTATTGATTTAGAAGCTGACGAAAGTATTAATACTGTGGATGCCGAAGAAAATACCGATACTGATGAGGGCCCCCCCCAAGATGATGGAGACGAGCAATAATGCAGAAAAAACCTTTCGGGGCTGATCTAGATTTCTATGACGGTCAATGGGTTATACCCTATGCTCTGCTGGCAATCAGCACATTATATTGGGACATAGGTTGGACCAAGCTCGTATTGATCGTAATGTTCGTAATCACGTGTTTCCACATCATGTATGAACACCGTATTGTGTTTGGCAAAAAAGATATAAATAAGCGCCGCCTTTATAATCTGGGTGGATTTGTCGGTGGTATTATTGTCGGCTTGATCATGCCCGTATACACCGCCGTGACCTATGCGGTTTTTGCCAGCCAGCTTAAAAAGGACAATGAAAACCAGCTTTTAATGGTGAAAAGAAAAACGTATACCCGCATGTTTATTATTCTGTCTTTTGCCGTGGCCATCCACGCCCTTCAGGGATTTATGGCCGCTGATAAAATCAGGGCGGGTATGGAGGCGGACGGGGTGCAAGGTCGGCAAACTCAAGAAGCCGTTCCCGGCACAATTCGGTAATTCTTATGGGCGCACAATCAGGGAAATATTTAATCGGGGTTTATCCCGGCACGTTTGATCCTATCACCAAGGGGCATTTGCACTTGATCCGCCGTGCTTCGCTTATGGTTGATCGGCTAATCATTGGTGTGGCTGATAACCCGCGTAAGGGACCGCTTTTCGACCTGCAAGATCGCTGCGCTATGGTGCAGAATGATATTGATAATATGAACGAAAAAGGGTGCGAGATCGAAGTGCGTCCCTTTAGCAAACTGCTCATTCATTTCGCCAGCGATATGAACGCATCATGCATTTTTCGGGGGCTGCGCGCGGTATCTGATTTCGAATATGAATTTCAAATGACAGGCATGAATGCCAAGCTCGACCCCGATATCGAAACCGTATTTTTAATGGCATCTGATAAATGGCAATTCGTGTCAGCCAGCTTTGTGAAAGAGATCTGCAGCCTTGGTGGTGATATCGAAAAGTTCGTCACACCGGACGTGGCGGAGCGTTTGAAACAAAAATTTGAAAAATAATGATTTTTTGTGTCAAGAAAACTTGACGAGCGCGCCGTAAAACCATATGTTGCCCTTCGTTGTAAAGACCTTTTCACGCAACAACACTGTGATCGCTTAGCTCAGCCGGTAGAGCAACTGACTTTTAATCAGTAGGTCGAGGGTTCGAATCCCTCAGCGATCACCACTTTCCCC
>CAXBAL010000229.1:0-3770 GCA_963973475.1 uncultured Micavibrio sp. | reverse complement strand
TAACGCCAGCGTCTGCTGCGGCGATCAATCCATCGGCAAAGGGGAAGAATGCGTCAGAGGCAACGACGGAGCCTTTGGCCAGGGATTGCTCAAGCTCTTGTTGCTTGGCGGCTTCCTCGGCCTTCCAGGCGGCAATGCGGGACGAATCAATGCGGCTCATTTGCCCTGCGCCGATCCCGACAGTGGCCAAGTCCTTGGCGTAGACGATTGCGTTTGATTTTACATGCTTTGCAACGCGGAAGGAGAAGAGGAGATCTTGCAGTTCCTTTTTGGTCGGTTCGCGGTCTGTAACAACTTTCAGATGGCTTTGCTCGATGCGGAAGATGTCGGCGTCTTGTACCAGCATACCGCCTGCAATGCGGCTGACAATGCGGCGGTCCTGATCGCGCGCGGGCATGCCGCCTGTGGTTAGAACGCGGATATTGCCTTTGGCTTTCAGGGCTTCCATCGCATCGCCTTCGATATCGGGCGCAATGATAACCTCGACAAAGCGTTTGATAATTTCCTCGGCCAGATCCTTGGTCAGGGTGCGGTTGATCGCGATAATGCCGCCAAAGGCAGATACTGGATCACAAGCCAGCGCGCGGTTATAGGCGGCCAAGGTGGTCTCGCCCATTGCAACGCCGCAGGGGTTTGCGTGTTTGATGATGGCCACGGCGGGTTCATCGAATTCGCTGACCAGCTCGAACGCCGCATCGGTATCGTTCAGATTGTTGTAGGAGAGTTCTTTGCCCTGAATTTGCGTGGCGCTGGCCGCGCCGGGGCGGCGGTTGTCATCGGTTACGTAGAGCGCAGCATTCTGGTGAGGGTTCTCGCCGTAGCGCAGCGTTTGTTTACGCGTGCCGGAGAAGCTGATGCGGCGGGGGAAGCCGAAATCCTCGCCCATTTGTCCGACAAACCAACTTGCAATATTGGAATCATAGGTCGCGGTAAGGGCGTAGGCGGTCGCGGCCAGTTTTTTGCGCAGGCCGTGCGTTACCGCGCCTTCATGCGCCGCCATGTTATCAAGTACGTTATCGTAGTCTTGCGGATCGGTTACAATGGCCACGAAATCGTGGTTTTTGGCCGCAGCGCGGATCATGGCCGGCCCGCCAATGTCTATGTTTTCAATGCAATCGGCAAAATCGCCGCCGCCGCGCACTGTTTCGGCAAAGGGGTAGAGGTTGACAACAACCATGTCGATATCGGTGATGCCGTTGTCTTCCATGGCTTTCACATGAGCCTCATCATCACGTTTGGCCAGAATGCCGCCGTGGATGGTGGGGTGGAGCGTTTTGACGCGCCCGTCCATAATCTCGGCAAAGCCTGTGTGATCGGAGACGTCCTTGACCTTGATTCCCGCCTGTTCCATCGCCTTGGCCGTGCCGCCGGTCGAGAGGATTTCAACGCCGTAGCTTTGGAGTTTTTCGGCAAATTCGAGAATGCCTGTCTTGTCGGAAACTGAGATAAGCGCGCGTTTGATTTTTACAGCGCGTGGATCGCGGATTACGGTATCACCCATGTGGTTATAGCCCTTTTTTATGTGGTTTGTTATGCGGTAGTGTTTTAGGCGCTAATGCGCGCTTAAGCAAGGGGCAGGTTTGGAAATTACGCCTTTTTTTCCAGATGCACGCTGCCTTTTTTCGCATAAACCCCGCGTAAATTCGGCACGGGAGAAAATTGATCGGTAATCCCGATAACGGTTTCCGAGCCGCCAAGGAATAAGAACCCATCGTCTTTAAGCTGTTTTGCCAGCCTTGCGAAAATATCGCCCTTATCTTTTTCATCGAAATATATCAAAACATTGCGGCAGAAAATAACGTCTAACTGCCCAAAGCCTGCCATGCTGTCCAGTAAGTTGAAGTTTTTATAGTGCACCATGCTTTTGATGTCATCGGAGATTTGCCAACGGTCTTCGACCTGTTTGAAATGTTCCAGCAAAAATTGAACGGGCAGGCCGCGCTGGACTTCGAACTGGGAATAAAGGCCGCGTCTTGCGGCTTCCAGTATATCGTTGGAGATGTCGGTGGCCACCATTTCAATATTCCAGCGCGAGAACTGGTTTTTCTGACTTTTGAGCAACATTGCGAGCGAGTAAGGTTCTTGCCCGCTGGAGGCCGCCGCACACCAAATGCGGAATTTACGTTCGTGGATGCGCGATTGCAAAAGATAGGGCATTACCACATCGCGGAAGGTATCAAAGGGGCGCATGTCACGAAAAAACGAGGTCTCGTTGGTCGTCATGGCCTCGACAATGTCATTAATTAATTTCGGCTCGGGCACGCCGCGCAGATTGGCGGTCATCATATCAAGGGATGAAAAATTCCATTTGGCGGCAACAGGTGTTAAGCGGGATTCTAGCAGGTAAGCTTTGTCCTGTGTGACCACAAGGCCTGATTTTTCCTTCAATATGTCCTTATAAATATCAAAATCAACTAAACGCATTCTATTACCGATACTTTCTTATTTGTTATATTAGTCTACACTTGTATTGGTTTTGTATATAGCCCTGTCGCGGCCTTTTTTACCCATGGGCCGATATCGGCAAGCGGTAATACCGCATTGCAAATTCCAGCCGTTGCCACGGCGCCGGGCATACCCCAGACCACGCTGCTGGCCTCGTCCTGCGCGATCACGCGCCCGCCTGCAGCCGAGAGCGCCTTGCAGCTATCCCGCCCGTCATGGCCCATTCCTGTCAGGATCAGGCCGAGAATCTTATTGCCGTAGAGTGAGAGCAAAGAGTCCATCATCGGCTCTACTGAGGGTTTACAGAAATTTACTGGCGCGCCGTCTTCTAAAACAATGCGGGTTTTACCGTCTCTGCGTTTTTCAAAAGTCATGTGAAAACCGCCGGGCGCCACATAGACCTTGCCGCCCTCCAGAAACATGCCGTTTTCGCCTTCATGTGCCGTAAGCCCCGTTTGGCGCGATATATGTTCGGCCAGAATTTTTGTGAAAGTGGCGGGCATGTGTTGGGTGATCACGATCGGGATGGTGAGCCCCGTGCAATGTTTCAAAACCTCGAAGAGCGCTTGCGGTCCTCCGGTCGAGCTGCCGATGGCCAGAATTTCCGGCCTGCCGTTATACAAGCCGGCGGCGTTGCGTAAGGTGTAATTTTGATTGGAGCGGGGGGCAGCCGGTGCAGCGCTTGAAATGGGCGCTTCGCTTTTTCGCGCCGGTTTTACTTTTTGCGGGCAGAGGCTTTTGATGAGGGTAAGCAGGGATTGGTGAAACGCACCGCCGCTTTTGGCTTCGCCCGCGCTGGGTTTTACGAGGCATTCAACCGCGCCCAAGGCCATGGCCTTCATGGTGATTTGCGCGCCTTTTTCGGTCAGGGAAGAAAACATGATGATTTTGGAGCGCGGGCTTTTTTCGCGAATGCGGGGCAGGGCGGTCAAGCCGTCCATAACGGGCATTTCGATATCCAGAATAACGATGTCAGGCTGTTCACGCGCGGCGGCATTGATGGCAAGTTCGCCATTGGCAATGGAGGCGATGATTTCCATCGCCGGATCTTCTTCCAGCAAATGTGTCAGGGCGCCGCGAATGACGGCAGAATCATCCACCAGCATAATGCGTATCTTGTTATCTTTTGAAATATCACCCTGCACGGATAACCCTCTGTTCTTTTTTTAATTTGTCGCTACAGGCTTTATTTATTCTATCAGCCCCACCTGTATAAATTTCGATTTTATAATGCTGCTGTCGAAGGGCTTCATGATGTATTCATTGGCACCGGCCTGAATGGCGCGGGCGATGTGTTTCATGTCGTTCTCGGTGGTGCAGAAGAT
>CAXBAL010000228.1:0-3786 GCA_963973475.1 uncultured Micavibrio sp. | reverse complement strand
ATTTGGGGCTACCGTCTTTTTAAACGCACGGGGATTAGCGCCTTTCCACTGCGCTTGATCTCTTTCCTTTCGATCTCCCTGCTCGGCGCTGTTGCCTTTGCGCAAGTGCCCTCCGGTGGCTGGCTGGTGCATCCCTATATGGGCGCAAGCGCCGGAACATTGCTGCTGCAAAACATACATAACGGCGCAGACGCTATGCCCTTTGGCATCGGCGCGTTTTTGCATCCTATTGTGATTACCCTGCTTGCAGCCTTTGCCTGCTTTGCCGCATTTTGCTTTGCCGCGTGCTTTACACGTCAGAATTTAAAAGCCTTTGCGATGCGGGTTATAAGCGTAGCTCTCGGATTAACGCTCATGACCTTTAATCTCCTACGCGCGACCAAAAACTGGATTGCCCATTATAATGATCCGGATTACGACCACGAGCCTGTTAAGCTTTTCGCATGGCCGAAAATGCCGATCCTTTCACTGGGACGCAGCGGCGGTCATGATGAAGATGATGATCTGGACCGCGTGATAAAAGCACCGCGCAAAAAGCACACCGCGCCCACAATCGCTGCGGCAGAAAAACCGGCTGCCACCGAAGAACCGCGAAAGCCCGCACCAAACATCCCTGTGGTCGCACGCCCCGCCAAAGCAGAAAACCCGAATACAGGCGTCAGCGCCACCACTAACCAGCAACGCTTTGCCCTAAGCGAAAACGGCGAATGGCTGTTTCCCTCGCTCGACTTGCTCGAAGACACACCCGCGGAAGATTTAAGCGCGCAGCTCAATGAAGACGCGCTGCGTAAAAATGCAGAACTTTTGCAAAATGTGCTGAATGATTTCAAAATCGAAGGCGAGATTGCCAGTATTCATCCCGGCCCTGTGGTGACGCTTTATGAATTCGAACCCGCGCCGGGCACGAAATCTTCCCGCATTATCTCGCTAAGCGATGATATCGCGCGCTCTATGTCCGCCATATCCGTGCGCTGTGCCGTTGTGCCGGGCCGCAATGTGATCGGTATCGAACTGCCCAATAAAAAGCGCCAATTCGTCTATATGCGCGAAATGCTGGCCAGCCGTATGTTTGAAAAAACCTCCGCTGCGCTGCCGCTAATCCTCGGTAAAGACATCGGCGGACAGCCTATCCTGGCCGATCTGGCGAAAATGCCGCACTTGCTTGTCGCCGGTACAACTGGCTCCGGTAAGTCTGTGGCCGTGAATACGATGATTTTATCGCTGCTCTACCGGCTTAGCCCCGAGAAATGCCGCTTTATTATGATCGACCCGAAAATGCTGGAGCTATCGGTTTATGATAACATTCCACATTTGCTCTCCCCCGTTGTGACCGAGCCCGGCAAGGCCGTGGTCGCCTTAAAATGGACAGTGGCCGAGATGGAAAACCGCTACCGCGCCATGTCGAAACTCGGCGTGCGGAATATCGAAGGCTATAACGACCGCCTGCGCGAAGCCCGCAAAAAGGGCGAAACCATCATGCAAAAGGTGCAAACAGGTTTTAATCCCGAAACAGGCGAGGCCACATACGAAGACCGCCCAATGGATTTAACCGAATTGCCCTTTATCGTAGTGGTCGTGGACGAATTTGCCGATCTTATGCTGGTGGCCGGAAAAGATGTTGAAAACGCGATCCAGCGCCTCGCTCAGATGGCGCGCGCCGCGGGTATTCATTTGATTATGGCCACGCAGCGCCCATCCGTGGACGTTATCACTGGGGTGGTCAAAGCCAACTTCCCGACCCGTATCAGTTTCCAGGTTACCTCGAAAATCGATTCGCGCACCATTCTGGGAGATAGCGGCGCCGAGCAATTACTGGGCATGGGCGATATGCTCTACATGGCGCCTGGCGGGCGCATTACCCGCGTCCACGGCCCGTTTGTAAGCGATGATGAAGTCGAGGATGTGGTGAAATTCCTGAAGGCTCAAGGCGAGCCATCCTATCTGACCGATGTCACCGAAGGGGCAGATTTCGGCGATAGCGAGATAATGAACGCCATATTTGAAGGCCGTGGCTCCGGCGGCGGTGATGATAAAGTAGACGAGCTATACGATCAGGCCGTGGCCGTGGTCGCCCGTGAGGGTAAAGTCTCCACCAGCTTCATCCAGCGCCATTTGCAAATCGGCTATAACCGCGCCGCCCGCATTGTCGAGGAGATGGAAAAACAAGGCATCATCTCCCCCGCCAATGCCACCGGAAAACGTAACATTCTGGTCAGCGACTGGAGCGAGGTTTAAGACAGGCTGTCCAAACGATCATCAATGGCGGCAATACCTTGTGCCAATGTTCCCATTGCAGTTAAAGCTGTAATCTTTTTTCCCTCCTCCAGCCCAGAACCAGCGAGCCCTACTGCTTTATCGAAAGCCTGGTATAACGCTTCTTGAATTTCTTTTAAACGATCAGCCTTTGTTGCTTCGGCATGGGTTTTATGTCCTATTGCACTCATAATTTTAACTCCTTGAATTTTGAATAGTTCTATTTTCGAAAAAATACTAAAACAAAAGAAACTGTTATGTCAACAATTAATATGGCAATAAATTCCACACTTCAAAATCATCTATTGCTTCAGTTCGCATAGGATTTCTGGGATGTCGAGCCGCGAGTGGCCCCACTCGCCCCACTTTAAGCATACTCTTAAGAACCGAAAACGCGCGCAATGAAACCGCGACCTGCCAGACGTTCCATTTCTCGGTTATGGCGCTCCTGCTCCAAAGTGGAAGCCAGAGAGTTTATAATTTCACAGGTGTCATTCACTCTATCGAGAGCTTCCGGCGTTAAAGATTTCGCTATATCTTGAAGCTTCGCACCTTGTATATTTAAACAAGTTTCTAAAATTCTGTTTCTACGTGACGCATTATCAAACCCACCTTGCAAAACTCCCGAATTCTCGGAAAGTGTATGCAGCGCCTCTTTTTCAATTGTTCTTTTGTCGTTTACATTACTCATAGCTTAAAGCCTTCCTTGTTTGTAACTTTATTTTTCACATTACGCATAATACAATAGACATAATAACACAAGTTTTTTATGAGTTTTAATTTCTTATTGTAGGGCGCGAAGGTTATCGCCTATAAGGGACGTATGATTGGTATAAAAACAATAACGAACCGGATATAGCCATGCGATTTTTCTTTCTTATTCTGACCGCCCTATTCCTGATGGCCGCACCAAGCAGCGCGCATGCCCAAGACGCCATTGATCCGGCGAAAATTGAGCAGATCGAGAATTACCTGAACAATTTAACAACGGCGCGGGCGCGGTTTGTGCAGACCACGCATAACGGGACGCAATTGGTGGGGACATTCTATCTGGATCGCCCCGGCAAACTCAGGTTCGAATATGACGATCCGGTTGAGGATTTTGTCGTTGCCGACGGGTTTTTCATCTATTTCTATGACGCCGAAGCCGGTGAGCAGAGCAACGCGCCAATCGGGCAAACACTGGCCGATTTCATTCTGCGCGATAAGCTGGATTTCGGCAGCGATATCACCGTCAAAAGCTATAAGGATCAAGGCGGATTGATACAGGTCGAGCTGGTACAAACCGCTGACCCCGAAGCGGGCGAGTTGATCCTAGGATTTGATAAGGAGCCATTTGCCCTTAAGAAATGGCGCGTGGTCGATGCGCAGGATCTAATCACCGAGATCGAGCTGTTTTACCTGAAAACAGGTATGAAACACGAGAGCGGATTATTTGTTTATAAAGACCCGAAAACAGGTCTGGCCCCTAGTTATAACCGCTAAAGGCCGCTAGTTTTATACGTATGGATTATCACAATAAAGATCAGGGAC
>CAXBAL010000227.1:0-3789 GCA_963973475.1 uncultured Micavibrio sp. | reverse complement strand
ATAATCATTGCCATTCAGCCCCCAGCCCCGTAAAATTGAGCCTATGAGACATACACACATCAAAAATATCGTCCTACTCAGTGCCAGCGTTTTGGCCTTAAGTGCCTGCGGCACCACCTCGGGCACCGACAGTGCCTCCCTTGACCGCACGGCCAAAATCGACAACGTCCTTGAACGTGCGGCGCGTGAAGCATCCCGGGGCGGACACACCGAGCAGAGCCTCGGCATCATGGAAAACCGTTATAAACGCAACAGCAACGATCCGTCCATCGCCACAGAATATGCCAGAGCGCTGCGCGAGATGGATTACCTGAACCGCGCCTCTATCGTATTGTCGCCGTTTGCGCGCGATCCGGATGGCTCCTTGGAAGCCAAAAATGAATTTGCCGCCATTCAACTTGCTCTTGGCAATTACGTGATGGCAGAAGATTTCGCCAAACAGGTCATTATGGCCGATCAGCAAAACGCGCAGGCCTTCCAATATCTGGGCATAGCATTAGACGCGCAAGGCATGTATGAGGAAGCCGAGCGCGCCTACCGCAAGGGTCTCGACACGTGGGAAGGCGACCCAACCAGCATCATGAACAATCTGGCGCTTAACCTAGCTACGCAAGGCTATATCGACGAAGCCGTTGAAATTCTGGAGAAGGCGCAAAGCATTGCTCCTGACCGCGTGGAAGTGGAACGCAACTTACGCATTGTCCGCACGCTGCAAGAAACAATGCCCACGTCTCAGAAAAAGAAAAAAGAGACATCAATCAATGTGGTGCCAAAGAAAAAACCGGTGCAAGACTCTTAAATTGAGATCGAATTAACTGACACTTTATCCGCCGACACCGGCCGCGCTAGCCTGAATCCCTGCCGGGCCTAAAATCACGATAAACAGGGCGGGCAGGAAAAACAAGATCATAGGCACCGTCAGCTTGGGCGGCAAAGACGCGGCCTTTTGTTCAGCCGCCGCCATTCGCATTTCCCGCATTTCATCAGACATCACCCGCATCGCTTGGGAAACAGACGTTCCGTATTGTTCGGCCTGAATAAGAGATGTTGCGAAACTTTTGGCCGTACCGCTACCAACGCGGCGGGCAAAATCCTGTAGAGCCTTACGGCGGTCATTCAACATCGCCATCTCGGCACTTAAAATGCCAAGCTCTTCAGCCAGAACTTCGGAATGGTCGGCAATCTCGGCGGCCACGCGGTCGACGGTTTGCTCTAACCCGATCCCGCCCTGCACACAAATCAGCATCATATCCAGCGAGTCAGGAAAACTGATATTAATCTCTTGCTGGCGTTTCATCATCTGGTTTTTGACTAAAATATCAGGCAGCTTGAAACCGAACAAAGCAGCGCCGCTCAGGATAAAAAGCTGCGTAAGATCAGACATCTCCTTTTCAATGCCGGACAAGAACATCATGGCAATACCGAATAAAAATACAGGCACCAGTATTTTGGCCATCATAAATTTAAAAGGTGCCTTAGGGTTGCGGTATCCCGCCTGCAGCATTTTATCGCGCACTTTCTCGCCCATTTTACCGGTTAATTCCTGCACCTTAAAAAATGTCGCCATGTTCTGACGCGCGGAGGCATCCTGAACGGTTTTTTTATTAATACTGCCATCCCTCGTGGCATCAAAAAGGGCTTTACGGCGTTTCTCGATAACCGAGCGGTAACGCTCCTTTTTCTCGCTGCGGTTCAAAAACGGCAATGCAAAAGCGGCAAAGGACACGGCCGCGATTATAGCAGCGGCCAGCGTAATCAATAATTCGTCATTTTCACCAAACATATATCCGCCCTTCTCTATTCTTCCATCATAACGCCAAAATTATATTTTAAAGTTAATCATGACCTTCATGACCAAAATACCCAGACACATCCATGTCACCGCTCCGGCCAACAGTATTTTTCCAAATGAATCAGTAAATAAAATGCCGATATATTCAGGGTTTACAAGCCAAAGGCCAAGCGTCACCAAACATGGCAAAGCCCCGATAATGGATGCCGAGGCCACCGCCTCTGATGACAATGCCTTGATTTTACGCTTCAAGCGAAACCGTGCACGTATAACGCCTGATAGGTTCATCAAAACCTCGGACAGGCTGGAGCCTGTTTGCGCCTGTATCGTCAAACCCGTTGCAAACATTTGCATTTCCGTTAGCGGCATACGGCGCGTGGCTTCCTGCGCGGCCTCATAAAGCGGGATACCGATTTTTTGTTTATCGTAAACGCGCATCATTTCCTCGCCGACCGGCCCCTCGAATTCCTTCGATATCATGGCAATGGCTTCGGACACAGGCATACCCGCCTTTAACAAGCGCACCATAGCCTCCAGCGCATCTGGAAATTCTTGTAGGAAGTTTTTCTGCCTACGCAGTGTCAAATGCCTGATAACCAAACGCGGTAAACCGAACAATCCGATAATACAAAGCAGGATCATCAAGACAGGCCCAGCGCTCATTAACTTCGCCAGCAGGGCGAAAACGGCCAGCGACACAAACGATAATATCCAGAATTTCTTGGGCGAGCCTTCAAGTCCGGCTTGTTCCATCATTAAAGAAATCGTACGCTTTTTCTTCTTTTTGCCTTCAAGCTCTTGCTCTTCTTTGGTCTCTTTCAGCTTTTTGGCGATTTGCTCGCGGCGCTTATTCTGCTCATCTTTATCGGAAAGTCTGTGGCTCTTGTTGTTTTGCCCACCTGTAATAATAGATAAAGCCTTATCCGTTTTGGCCTTCTCGCGGTTCATAACAATGAGCAAAGCCACCGTCAAAACAATAACAAAGATAATTCCCGCAATGACCAGAACAACCGGATCCATTAGCCATATGCCTCTTCCATTGCTTCCAGAACGAGATTATCGACATTAAACTGACGTGCCTTATCAAAGAATTTTGGACGCAGACCAGTGGATTTATGGCGCGTAATCAATTTGCCATCATCATCCTCGCCCTCTATTTCGAGTACGAATAAATCCTGCATGGTCACAACATCACCCTCCATGCCTGTAATTTCGGTCACGTGGGTGGTTTTACGCGAACCATCCCGAAGGCGCTGCACCTGAATAATACACTGCACGGCTCCCGCAATCTGCTCCCGCACCGCCTTCTGAGGCAATTGCAGGCCGCCCATAGCGATCATGTTTTCCATACGGCTCAGCGCCTCACGCGGGTTGTTTGCGTGCACAGTTCCCATGGATCCGTCATGGCCTGTGTTCATGGCCTGAAGCAAGTCAAACGCCTCTGGCCCGCGCACCTCACCGACGATAATACGCTCAGGACGCATACGCAGACAGTTTTTAACCAGATCACGCATGGTGACCTCACCCACACCTTCAAGGTTAGGCGGGCGCGTCTCGAGGCGCACCACATGCGGCTGTTGCAGCTGAAGCTCACAAGCATCTTCGCAAGTAATAATACGTTCACCCGGCTCAATATAACGCGTCAGACAGTTTAGCATGGTCGTTTTACCCGAACCCGTACCACCAGAGACCAGAACATTCACGCGGCTGCGACCAATCGCCATAATAAGTTTCGCGCAGCTCGGCGTCATCGAACCAAAGCCGACCAATTTATCCAGCGTCAATTTATCTTTTGTAAATTTACGAATGGTCATACAGGCGCCATCAACGGCCAGCGTCGGGATAATAACGTTCACACGCGAACCATCGGGAAGGCGCGCGTCACAAATCGGTGATGCCTCATCAACGCGGCGGCCAATTGCGCCAACAATACGCTGACAGATCGTTGTCAAATGTTGATTATCCCGAAACTGAATGCTCGCCTTTTCAATCTTCCC
>CAXBAL010000226.1:0-3800 GCA_963973475.1 uncultured Micavibrio sp. | reverse complement strand
CTCTGGTTACATTGCACGCAGGGAATTGGCGTCTCGCCGCGCATATAGCTATCGGCGAACTCATCAATCACGCTCTCGCGGAATTTGCTTTCGTAATTGAGCACGTAATGCGGAAAACCGCGCTCTTCGGCGACGCGGCGCGCGTCGTAGATATCTTGTCCCGCGCAACACGTCTTGGACTTGGCGACAGCCGCGCCGTAATCATAGAGCTGCAAGGTTACGCCGACCACGTCATAGCCTTGCTCGTGCAAAAGCGCAGCGGCCACCGAGCTATCCACGCCGCCCGACATCGCCACCACAACGCGGGTGTCTTCGGGGGCTTTGGCAATGCCAAGGCTATTTAGGGGCGTATTGTCTGTCATAGGCGGGGAATATAGGGGCTAGGCGCGCAAAAAGCAAGGTTTTCGCGTGTTTGCGGGAGCGGTTGTGGTGTAAGGGTTTGATATTGCATGTAAATTCGCCTTGTTCAGTTTGTTTGTCATTTTTTTATGGGGTGGGAGCGGCTATGTCTTTGTTTTTGCATGGGGTCTTTCAGTTTGTTTTGGCGGCGAAGCGCGTGTGTTGGCCTCATCGTCACCCGCGAGGAAGGCCGTAAGGCCTGACGCGGCAATCCATATGGATTGCTTCGCTCCGCTCGCAATGACGAGGGGGGTGGTTCGCGTTTTTTGTGGCTGGCGTTGTTTTCATACATAGTAATATATGAAAAAATTCCTATTTAGTCGAGTGTTTTTTGTGCGTATGAAATTATAGTTTTGAATTAACTGCCCAAACTAGTAATGCGGTGAAAATAACAATTGATATTAAAAAGTACTTTTTATCAAATATGAAGTTTTTGCTAGACATAGTGACCGCTAAGGGCATGAAAGGGCCAACTATGAAGACCAGTAGTTCTTTATTTTGCAAATCATAGATGTCTAAAATTAAAAATGTTGGAATAGTAATTATTCCTAAAATTGCTGCTCCTAATCCAATGAGAGCAGTCTACTGAGATAAGGGGATGCTTTATTTCCAGTCATAACATTTTCTAATTTTATAGTTAAATTTGGCCATAATTCGTAAAAAAGCATAGTAGCATTTATTGCTATAAAAATTGTAAAGGAAAGCGAAGGGTGCTTTTCTTTTGGCCGTATTAGATTAAATTGTATCTTTAATCATCGCGGAGGGTTTTATGCGGAAAATTATATTGGGTTTGTTTGTGTTGGTATTGAGCGCCGGAACCGTAGGCGGGAGCGCGGGTGCGCAGGAGAGCGGCTTGCCCCCGATTAACGTGACGAAGGAACAAATTGATGCCGCGCGGATGATGTATGATTCCATGAACCCGGCGCAAAAGGCCGCACTGGCCGAAGAGGTGAAGCGCCAAGCGGCGGCCATTACGCCCGAGCAAAAAGCGGCGTTAATTGCGCGCGCCAAAACGCATTATCAGAGTTTAACGCCTTGGGAGCAGGCCGCTTTAAAAGCGCGCCTTCTTGAACTGGGGCAAAGCCTAACGCCCGAGCAGCGCGCGGAATTCCTGACCGGCATGGATGGCAGTGCAGCCGCGCGGTAAGGCGGATTAAAGCCGCGCCATAATTTTTTCGAAAGCGCCAAGGAAGGCGTCAATATCGTCTTGGCTGGTGTTCCACCCTGTGGAGATGCGGATGGCGGAGGAGGCTTCGGCATCGTCCGCGCCCATGGCTTTTAAGGTGGCGCTGGGTTTGACGGTGCCGCTGGAGCAGGCAGAACCGTTGGAGACGCATATCCCCTCCAGATCAAAGGCCATCAGCATAGTTTCGGAGGAGGCGTTCGTGATGGAGAAGAAGGTCGTGTTCGGGACGCGGATAATGGGGGCGGCTTCCAAATCTTCATTTTTGTCGCCGTTCTCATGCTTCCCATAGATTTTTATATTATTATGCATTTTGCATAATGCTGTTTCTAGGCGGGTGACATAAGATGGGGCGGTATTGACAGGGCTACTTAGGTCGCTCAAGGCCAGTTCCGCCGCTAGGCCGAAGCCTGCTATGCCCGCTACGTTTTCGGTGCCGGCGCGCGCCTTTTTCTCTTGGCCGCCCCCGTCTAACAGGGTGGGCGTTTCACCGCAGAGGCCAAGCACGAGCGCGCCCACGCCTTGGGGGCCGCCGATTTTATGGCTGGATAGGGTCATGAAATCTATGCCGAGTTCCATCATGTTCAGCGGAATGCGCCCCGCAGCCTGCACGGCGTCGCAGTGAAAATAGGCGCCATGCTTGCGCGCGATTTGTGAGATTTTGGCCACGGGCTGGATGATTCCGGTCTCGCTGTTTACCAATTGACAGGAAACTAGTGTTGGTTTGTGCTGCGCGATGATATTTTCCGCGGCGTTTAGATCAATGATGCCTGCGGGCGTGACGGGCAGGATGATCGCATCAGGGCGGGCTTCCAGCACCGAGGGGTGCTCTATCGCCGAGACGCAGACTTTGCCGTCTGCGAAATATTTCAGGACGGTGTTGTTGGCTTCGGTCGCGCCGGAATTGAATATGATATTGTTGGCATCCGCGCCGGTAAGAGCGGCGATCTGGCGGCGGGCGGTATCAATCAGGCGTTTGCCTTCGCGCCCGTTTTTATGCACGGAAGAGGCATTCAAAGGCGCGCCGAGCAAGCCGCTGACCATTTCGATCACGGCAGGGCGCATCGGCGCGGTGGCGTTATAATCCAGATAGATTGTCTTTTTCATGGCCGCAGTTTGCGCTTTTTACACCCGCAATTCAACGGAATTTGAATAATTGGTGCGGGCGCGCAGAGATTTAGCGGATTTTTTTATCCAGCACATTTTGCAGGGTAATACCTTTTAGCGATTCATAGAGTGACTCGCCAATAAAATCCCACAACGTGTCTGTATATTCACAATCGGATGATTTTTTATCGCCTTTTTGCTGGATACGCTTTGCGGGTGTACTATCTTCAGCAGCGATAAGGATGGCCGGAACGGAGATTTCATTCGCCGGTTTGGCAAGCGCATATCCGCCGCCGGGGCCGCGATAGCTTTTGACCAGACCTTGACGGCGCAGACCCGCAATGAGTTGTTCCAGATAGGATAGGGAGATATTGCCGCGCTTTGCGACCTCAACCAGCGGAGCGGGTTCGGAGCCTGAGCGTTTGCCAAGCTCGACCATTGCCATGATGGCGTAACGCCCGCGTGTCGTAAGTTTCAAAGATTTCTTAGTCGTCATTATTGTTGTTATCCTTTTATTGTCCATATATGGCTCGTTGGATGCGCGGCCATTTCTCTTACATAATGCATATAAATTAATTGTAAAGTTTAAAATTCGTAATTGCTAATATAAAGTGCATAATTTGATAAAAATTATTTCATCCACAATGTTTTCAACGGGTTAGCATAAATTTCTGGACATATTCCTGTAGGTTCTTTATACCATCACTTAAGCAACGCCTTGGAATTACACTATTTAATTCTTATGGTAAATCAGTAGTTTAATTAAACAACTACTTATGAAGGAGTATTTATGCCAGAGATTATTTTTAATGGCCCTGTCGGCCGCTTAGAAGGTCGCTATTCCCATTCCAAAGTCAAAAACGCCCCCTTGGCCCTGATATTACATCCCAGCCCCGAACATGGCGGCACGATGAACAACAAAATCACCTACACAATGTTTCAGAACTTTGTTGAGCGCGGTTTTTCCACATTGCGGTTTAATTTCCGCGGCGTTGGCCGTTCACAAGGTATGTTTGATCGCGGCGAAGGCGAGCTCAGCGATGCGGCCTCCGCCCTCGACTGGATGCAGGAAATTAACCAGAACGCCCCGTATGTTTGGGTTGGTGGTTTC
>CAXBAL010000225.1:0-3806 GCA_963973475.1 uncultured Micavibrio sp. | reverse complement strand
TAATGATTTTCCAGTCCTCTTTAGCTTGCCCGGGTGGGGATATGGCCTGGCGGGCAATTTGAACGCGCCCTTCGGTATTCACATAGGTGGAGGTTTTTTCAGTGTAGGCCGCACCCGGCAGCACAACATCAGCGCGTGCGGCGGCGTGGTCGCCATGATGACCTTGATAAACAACGAAGGTTTTCCAACCAATTGTGCTGCGCGCGTCGAATTCATCGGCATTCAGGAGGAACAACGCCTTGGTGCTACCGTCTTTAGTGCCCGCAATAATACCAGCGAACCCAACATCTAGCCCCCCTACTCTGGAGGCCGCTGTATGTAGCACATTAAAGCCGTTCCAGTTCTTTGTGACTAAACCGAGCTTATCTGCTGCGTCATAGACAGTTTTGTGCAGGGCTTCGCCGTCTTCACGGGTAAAGATGCTGGCGCCGACAATCATTAAAGGTTTTTCGGCCTTCAGTTTTCCGGCGTTGGCCTTGACGAATTTCTCTATATCTTGCGGTGTTGAACCTGCGTGCTCGTATGGATAGGTCAGATCATCCTTAGCTCCGATGACGGTAACGGGCACACGGCGTTCCAGCCATGCCTTGCGTATGCGGGCATTGACCATAGTGGCCTCAAGGCGAGGATTAGTACCAACTAGAATAATATGATCGGCGTCTTCTATTCCAGCGATACCGGAATTGAAAATATAGCCAGCACGGTTGGACGGATCAAATTTTGCACCATCTGTACGGCAATCCATATGCGGTGAGCCAAGCGATTCCATCAACTCCTTCAAGGCAACCATAGATTCAACATCGGCCAGATCTCCGGCGAGGGCGGCGATATTTTCGCCTTTAATGCCTTTAAGCTTGTTCGCGATAACGGTCAACGCTTCTGGCCAGCTGACTTCTTTCAACTTCCCGCTCTCTTCACAGCGCACATAGGGGCGATCTAGGCGCGAATATTTCAGGCCGTCATAGGCAAAACGGGTTTTATCGGAAATCCACTCTTCATTTACATCTTCATTCAGGCGCGGAAGGATACGCATCACTTCATTGCCGCGGGAATCAACGCGGATATTGCTCCCGACCGCATCATGGACATCAATGCTCTCGGTCTTTTTCAGCTCCCAGCTACGGGCTTTGAAAGCGTAAGGTTTGGAAGTTAGCGCGCCAACAGGGCAAATATCAATCATATTACCGGAAAGTTCTGTGTCGACGATTTTATCAATAAAAGTGCCGATTTCCGCATCTTCACCGCGGTGAAATTGCCCCAATGTCGGCGTTCCCGCGATTTCCTCGGCAAACCGAACGCAGCGTGTGCAATTGATACAGCGGGTCATATTGGTATCTATTAATGGGCCGAGTTCTTTATCTTTCACCGCGCGCTTGTTTTCGTGATAGCGCGAGCGGTCCATGCCATAAGCAACGGCCTGATCCTGCAAATCACATTCGCCGCCCTGATCACAGATCGGGCAATCCAGAGGGTGATTTATTAGGAGCATTTCCATGACGCCTTTGCGCGCCTTTTTTACCATCGGAGAATCGGTTTTTACGACCATACCTTCGCCGCAGGCCATGGCACAGGAGGCAACCGGCTTCGGCGGGCCACCTTCAACCTCGACCAGACACATGCGGCAATTGGCGGGAACGGACAACTTATCATGGTAGCAAAAGCGCGGAATTTCAACGCCTAGCGTCTCTGCTGCTTGAATTATGGAGGTCCCTTGTGCGACCTCTATTTCCATTCCATTGATCGTAAGTTTCGGCATCTGAAAATTATCTATATAAGAGTATTGAGTTTATTGTTGGTTTCCTGTTTAATCCGCTCAAAGCATAAGATCAACAGTTAATTGAACAAAACAAATATATGGCTTTCCGTATCGAAATACTAGCCCAAAACGAAGAGATATCCTTCAAAGATGGGCGCGCATTACAAATAGAACATATACTGGAGCGCAAAGGCTTGTCAGCTGATGTGAGGATAGTGGATGTCTACACCAGTGAAAATGAAGCGGTAAATGCCGATTTCTTTATCTCTAGTGTGACCAACCCTGTAACACAAAAGGCAAATGCGACCTTAGAGGGCTTTGATTGGGCGCTTGAGATTGGTTACTTGCCAGGGGTGACTGATAATATCGGCCATACATCGGCAGAATTGCTGGGACTTGGCGGCGCAACACATGATAATGAGTGTTTTACGTCCCGCCTTTACCTTATTAAAGGTGACCTGAAGCGCGCCGATGTGGAAGATTTGGCGGCCACGCTTTCGAATAAACTCATCCAGCGCAATATCATAAAAAGCTATGACGAGTTTAAGGCGCAAGGCGGAATGGACGCTGTCGTACCGAAGGTGCAACTTGATAATCAAGGGACTGCTGCCGATGAGGTTGATTTACAGGTTTCTGATGCCGAACTAGAGAAGCTGGGTAAGGAAGGTATTGCCAATGGCGATGGCACACGCCGCGGCCCGCTTGGTTTGTCGCTCTTATATCTCAAAGCTATTCAGGCTTATTTCGAAAAAGAAGGCCGCAAGCCTACCGATATCGAGATCGAAACACTGGCGCAAACTTGGTCGGAGCATTGCAAGCATACAATTTTTGCCTCCCCCATCGACGATATTAAAGACGGGCTTTATAAGCACTACATCAAGCGTGCGACCTCTGAAATTCGAGCCGAGCGCGGTGATAGCGATATTTGCGTCTCTGTATTCTCCGATAACGCAGGCGGGATTATTTTTGACGAAAACTATCTGATCACAGATAAGGTTGAAACGCATAACTCTCCTTCCGCTCTTGATCCATTTGGCGGCGCAATTACCGGTATTGTTGGTGTGAACCGTGATTGCCTCGGCTTTGGTCAAGGTGCAAAACCTGTAATTAACCGCTATGGTTTTTGTTTGGCCGATCCGCGCAAAGAATTTAATTACTACCGTGATGCGAAATGTACTTTGCCAATTTTGCAGCCGGAGACCATTATGAACGGCGTTGTGGCCGGTGTTGAGGCTGGCGGAAACCAGTCCGGCATCCCTACTCCGCAAGGCTTCACGGTTTTTGATGATCGGTATGTCGGCAAGCCATTGGTGTTTGTGGGCACAATCGGCCTGATCCCGCGTGAAATCAACGGCCAGCCCGGGCATGTCAAAAAGGCTAATCCCGGCGATAAAATCGTGATGCTTGGCGGGCGCGTTGGCCGCGATGGAATTCATGGCGCGACGTTTTCTTCTGTTGCGCTTGATGAAGGCTCTCCAGCCACGGCGGTGCAAATCGGCGATCCGATTACGCAGAAGAAATTCTCAGATGCTATTATCAAGGAAGTCCGTGACAAAGGTTGGTATAGCGCTATTACCGATAATGGCGCGGGCGGTTTGTCTTCTTCCGTTGGGGAGATGGCAGAGCAATCTGGCGGCTTCAAACTCGATCTCGATCAAGTGCCACTGAAGTACCCCGGCATGGCGCCGTGGGAAATCTGGATTTCCGAATCCCAAGAGCGCATGACGCTTGCGGTTCCGCCGGAAAACACAGAAAAACTGATCGCTTTCTTCGCCAAGCGTGGCTGTGAAGCCACAGTGATTGGCGAATACACTGATTCTGGCCGCGCCGAGATTTTATGGCATAGCAAGACCATTATGGATATGGAGATGGATTTTCTTCATGACGGCTTACCTGAAACGCCTCTGACCACCACCTATACCCGCGGCGGCGAGCCTGAGCCGGAATTTCCCGAGCCATCCGATTATAACGCTCTGCTCTGTAATATGCTGGAGCGTTTGAATATCTGCTCGAAAGAATTTATCGGCACGCAATATGATCATAATGTCCA
>CAXBAL010000224.1:0-3816 GCA_963973475.1 uncultured Micavibrio sp. | reverse complement strand
GTGTGTCTTCACGGCGCACAAAGGCGACAACACCAAGCGCCAGCGTGGCAATCGAGCCCACCATCACAAATAACGTCCAAAGTGTATGCAATCGGCTTTCATCCATTGTATCGGGCGCAAATCCTGTGGCAAGAACACCCTGCCACCACGTAATCGTCTCGGCAGTTTTTTCCATCATATTCTCGGCTTCTACGGCCGCAGGGTCAAAAGCGCCCATCACCCAAGGGGTCACGGCCGATAAGGTAAAGCAAATCAGACCGATCACAAGCGCGATCATGGCCAAGTGTGTATCGGCATTTTGTTCTGTTATTTCAGGGGTTTCTTCCGGCTCCATATCAAACAAAATGATCTCTCCTTCGTAATTGGCACGCTATTTGCTCCTATAGATTTGATAACAGCATTACCAATAATACCATGCAAACCCTTTATAAAAACATAGTTTGATGACAAATTTACACAATGCAGGCATGAACGATATTATCCAGCGCTTTGCGGGGCAGGCCGGCTCCGGCGTCTTAAACGCCATCCAAAGCGCCAGCGCCTCGACAGGGGTGGATTTTTCCTATCTGGTGCAACAGGCCAAGGCCGAGAGCAGCTTTAACCCCGAAGCCAAAGCCAAAACAAGCTCCGCCAGCGGCCTATACCAATTCATCAAAAGCACATGGCTGGACATGGTGAACCGCCACGGCGAGAAATATGGCATTGATACCGACGGCATGAGCAAATCTGAAATTCTCGATTTGCGCTTTGATCCGAAGATAGCGTCCAATATGGCGGCTGAATTTGCCGCAGAGAACAAATCCTATCTGGAGCGTACATGGGGCGGAGATGTCGGCTCGACCGAGCTCTACTTTGCCCATTTCATGGGCGCGGGCGGCGCGGGCGCTTTCCTGAAAGCCAAGGACGAAAACCCGCTGCGTATCGGCGCCGATTTATTTCCCAAGGCCGCCAACGCCAACCGCAATGTTTTCTACGATAATGACACCGGAAAACCGCGCACGCTGGCCGAGATTTATAATTTCTTCGATAAAAAATTCGCTGTTCAAGGCGATAGTAAAACCGCTTCCAACCCTAACGCCAACCCACTCTCCCCTACCGCCGTTACGAACGCTCTAATAGAAGGTGTCACAGATATGAAAGTCCCTCCGCGCAAGCCCATCGCCCGCCCCTCTGCCGCCGCCTCGACGCATAATGACGGCTTTTATAACACCGGCGGGCAAAGCATCGTCCGCGTCAAAAAAGCCAACCCTGTACCGCTCTTCAACCTTGTCAAAAGCCCTGTCGAGCTCATGATCATGGCCGAGATGGGCACGCCCTACCAAAGCGCCAATGCGCGCGAGGACGAACAAAATGCGCGCTCCTCCCGATCAAAACTCTTTTCATCCTAAAATAATTGCCGTAAAACTTTGAGGGTATGAGCTCAGCCAACCCCATATCCGTTTTAAACGGCGCATTGCAATTGCATCAAATCGAAGGCGGTTTTAAAACCTCGATTGACGCTGTGTTGCTCGCCGCCGCCTGTCCCGCGCAAAACGGAGATCACATTCTAGATCTCGGCTGCGGGGTCGGATCGGCAGGGCTGTGCGTTCTGGCGCGCATTAACGATACGCACCTGACCGGACTCGATATCCAGAGCGACCATATAGACACCGCTCATAAAAACGCTGCCCTCAACCAAATTTCGGAACGATCCGTATTTGAATGTATTGATATTCGAAATAACGAAGGGAGCGGCTTCGACCACGTTATTTGCAACCCGCCTTATGAAGATGCAGGCGCGCATTTGGTCTCGCCCCATTCGAAAAATGCTACCGCGCGCGGCCACCTTGATAAAGACATTTCCATCGAAGACTGGGTAAAGTGCGCGTTCGATAGCGTGAAATCCGGTGGCTCGTTCACCATCATTCACAAAGCCGCCAAGACCCAAGACATCATCCGCGCGCTCGGAAAAAGCTTCGGCGCCACCGAGATCATCCCCCTCTGGCCCAAAGCAGGCAAAGAGGCCAAGCGCGTGATTATCCGCACCATTAAACACCGCAAATCACCATCGCGCCTACATGCCGGGCTTGTTTTACACAACGCCGATGGTACATATACTGAAGCGGCCAATGAGATATTACGCAACAAAGCCGCGCTATAATACGCAAATCAAAAAGGATACTTCACATGGGATTAGGCAACACACTTTCAAAAGGCTGCGACAAACTTGGCCGCGCGCCCATCATTGGCGGCTTGTTCAAATCCTCTGATAAAATTGCCGTGCTACGCCTTTCCGGCATTATCGCCGATAGCGGCATGCGCCGTAATTCACTATCCCACGCCAAGTTCGAGCGCCTGATTGACGAAGCCTTCGAGCTTCATAAGCTAAAAGCCGTTGCCCTCATCATCAACTCGCCCGGCGGCTCTCCAGCGCAATCCACCCTCATCGCCGACCAAATCCGAAGGTTGGCAGAGGAAAAAGAAATCCCCGTCTTTGCCTTTGTCGAAGATGTGGCGGCCAGCGGCGGGTACTGGCTCGCGCTCAGCGGTGACGAGATTTTCGCCCTGCCCTGCTCAATTGTAGGCTCAATCGGCGTTATCTCTGCCGGCTTCGGCTTTCAGGAACTCATCAGCCGCTACGGCGTGGAGCGACGCGTGCACACTTCCGGCACCGACAAAGGCTTTCTAGATCCGTTTCAAGACGAAAAGCCCGCCGACGTCAAACGCCTGAAAGCCCTGCAAAGCGATATCCACGACCAGTTCAAAAACTGGGTGCGCATGCGCCGCGGTGATAGCATCAAAGCCGAGGAAAAAGACATCTTCGAAGGCCAGTTCTGGAGCGCGGTAAAGGCGCTGGAATACGGCCTGATTGACGGCATCGGCGACGCCAAAACCATCCTGAAAGCGCGCTTCGGCAAAAAAATAAAATTCAGGGAATTCAAAGCCGAAAAGGGCTTCCTCTCCAGCCTTCTCGGCGGCAGCGAAAGCAAATTCAGCCTCCCCGATACGCTGGCACAAACACTGGAAGAAAAATCAATGCGCGGGCGCTACGGGCTTTAACCTGCTAACGACACGGAAATTCCACGTCATCTTCCTTACCGCCCTCCTGCCGTAATGCAAGCATATAATTAGCATAGTCCAATTCGCTGATTTTCTCAGGACAGTTTAACAAGCCATTATTCCACAGCGCTTCATCGGGACCGATTTTACTAATTTCCTGCGCACATTCCCCTGTCGCTACTGGAAAATTCATATAGTTTTTAAGATAATGCTGGAAAGCTAATTCTGCTTGAATGAACGCGCCACACTGCGCCTTTAAAAAACTATTGCTATAGTTTTGGGATAAACCAACTGCCGCTTCGCAATTTTTATATTTTTCTTCTTTGGACAAATTTACAAAACTCTTATCCTTGGCATAGGTATAATCATCTTTGCTGTACTCATAAAGCGCAGGGTTTATTTCGATAAGCCCCTCATGCCAGACATGGTCTTTGTTATAGTCACAATATGCGCCGGGCAGTATGATGTCTTTAATATGATCCCTTAAATCTTCATGCAGAATGTCAGGATTCTTTTCAGATGACCATTTCGCCCATGCTATAAAACTATAAGCCACCTCCACAGGAACTTGCACTAGGGCATGCTCAAGGTTATCACAAGCCATCGATTTCATCAGTGCATCATGCCGAATGTGCGCTACGTCGCGACATTTCTCTGAAAAACTGTCCCGAAAATAGTCAGGCGGTGCATGACCTATCGCATACAAATGATTAAAGCTGCTCTGTAAAAAAGTAGCCGTAAATTGATAACATCGGCTTTGGAAAGTTGCTTCCAGCG
>CAXBAL010000223.1:0-3821 GCA_963973475.1 uncultured Micavibrio sp. | reverse complement strand
TTAGAGGCGCTCCGCCAGCCTTTGGAGAGCGGAAACGCGTTGGTGGCGCGCGCCAATTCGCATGTGAATTTCCCTGCAAGATTCCAGCTTATCGCGGCGATGAATCCTTGCCGTTGCGGGCATTTGGGCGATAGTGATCTGGAATGCAACAAAGCGCCGCGCTGCGCGGGGGATTATCAATCGAAAATCTCCGGCCCTGTGATGGACAGGATTGATATGCAGGTTGACGTGCCTGCGGTCTCGATTGCCGATCTGCAAAATGCGGGCACGGGCGAGACCAGCGCAGTGATTGCCGAGCGCGTCCAGCGCGCCCGCGATCTTCAGGCGGCTCGTTTTCAGGCGCTTGGATCCGACATTACCCAGAATGCGCATGCGCAGGGCAATGTGTTGGAGCAAATCATTGAAATGAGTGATGAATCACGGATTTTGTTGAATAAGGCTATGGAAAATGCTAAAACCTCTGCACGCGGGTATTACCGTTTGTTAAAAGTGGCGCGTACAATTGCCGATTTGGCCGGATGTGAGGTTATCGAGAGATCCCACATTGCAGAGGCCTTAAGTTATCGGCGTATCGCCTTGAATGATTAGAGTGAGGAAATAATGAGTATATCAGCAGCCCCGATGAGGGATGGCGGGACTTTGGCCAAAGGCTTCGGCGCGCTGGGATTTTCCGGTGATATACGGGCGCAGGCCATTATTCCCATGAAATCTTACGATTCCAAAACCTCTGCCCCGATTGCGCAGTTTAAAACACAAGTGCGTAGCGCCGCTTCTAATTTGAATCACGCCATAGGCGGCGCTTTGGACGCCCGCAAGCAAGCCGAGCGCAGTTTTGGTATGGCGGGCGTGGAACAAGGTAAGGCTGCTAATATCTTTAACCCTGCCAAAGACGGAATGATGGCTGCCACTGCTATGGTTGTCCCTGTTTTGGCACCTGCCGTTTCGGCGTTGGCGCTGGCCAGCGCGCTTAGTTATATGCAGGCCGACCGCAAGGGCGCGGTTAGCAAGAGTAAGCTTCAGGCGCGGTTCGAAGATCAATTTCGCAGTGTGAATTCAGGATATGCAAAACGCGATGTCTTTGATGTTGATTGGCAAAAAACCGGATATAGTGCACCTGCTCCGGCCAATGACGCCGATAGTGATAAATTGCAGGCGGCCTTCGAGGCGCTAAATCGCCCGTTAGAGCAAGATTATGCGTTTCAGGTACTTATGGGACAGCGCGCCAGCGTTGAAAATGTTGAGGCCGCCAATGAAAATCGTGCTCTTAAAGGTGTTCCACTTTCCAGACAATCTGTGGACAAAGCGGAAGAGCGCGATTCCAAACGTTTAAACGAATCCCACCGATTTGACCTGAATTTGCCCGGTAACCAGTTTTAAATAAAATAAATATCTTCATACGCGCAGATTTTATTTTTCATAATTTTATGTTTAATTACAACGCGTTATAGTACCTAAATTTGTATATTCTCCTCTTTTCATAGTATAATGAAATGTGCTTGTGGCAGAGCGCTAATGATTTGTTAAGTAAAATAATTATAAAATACTAATGAATTAGAAAAGAGAGTGTAATGGCTAACAATTCCAATATGGGCAAGTCCTTAGTAGCAGATTTCGGATCTGTGGCCAGTGTCGTGTCCGGAATGGATGCTAAACGCGATTATAATGATTTCTCCGTATTCAATGACGCCGCTGTCACCAAGCCCGATCATTCAGCCGTCGATGTTACGGCTTTTACCAATGAAAACTTTAGCGTAGATACAATCTCGAGCGCAGATATGAGTTCGGCCGCCGGTGTTCAGGGTCCCGATATTGAAACAAATATAGGGGATATTAATAAAGCACAAAGCCGTTATATGCAGGCCGATCAGGAAATCAAGGCCAATGTTGTTGCGGCCATTAATGAAGTAATGGGGCCCGAAGAGGGTAAAGTTTTTGCCGCACATCTTTTCCCCGACGCTGCGCCGACTAAAATGCAGGCAGCGGCGGTGGCTGTTGACCCGACCGGTATTGCGGGATCAATCTATAGTGTGGTGAACGCGGTACAGGAACAAAATTCCCGCTATGGTACGCAAGAGACCCGTGAAGTGATGGATAGGGTTCTGAATCAGTTACAAGAAGCTCATAATGAACAGCAGCAGCAAACGGTATTTGATACCAAGCCCGCCTTTAAAATGCCTTACGAGGGATACAATTTTGATGATGTCAGCGCTAAGCAATTAACAGATTTTTGCCGCCGGGATATTACAAAGGATCCGGTGATGCAAGATTTACAGGATAGTAAAGACAACGCATTGGCAATTCAGGCCAATGAAGATTATAACGAAGCCCATATGGGCCAAGATGTGGAAGCTGCACGTCTTGAGGCTGAGATTTCTTCTGGAAATGAAGAATTTATACAAACGATAGCAGATTCAAGCGCGGAGGCTGAAAGTATAGAAGTTTACGCGGCGGCGGCGGTTGATATGGTCGGATCCGGATTGGAGTTCCCGCCCCATGTCGGCGTGCAAGGCATTGATCCCGAGTTTGCCACAGTCCATGCCATTAGCGAAGCAAATGCCGAGGCGGCAAATAACTTCGGTATCGGATTGTCTTTCAATCAGGAGGCCTCATTGCAGCGGGCGGCCGAGGTCGCGCGTCCCGGTTCGATGCTTGGCTAAATCGCCTGTGTTAGCTTCTTTAAAATTCTTATTGCCATTAATTCTCTTTTATTCTTTTCAAACGGGCTTATTGCCCCGTACAATCGTATTACATATATTTTGTGAATAGAATTTCCAATGAAGAGGCTCTATGAAAACGCTGATACCGGCTTTCCTGATTATTTTCTTATTATCACCTATACCATTGCGTGCACAAACTGCGGCAAATTTTTGCGAAGGTATAAAAAATACGGCCAACATGGTGGTATGCCTTAATAAATATTACGAAGAAATGAAGCTAGAGCTATCCGGCCATTTTGACGCCGTATTGAACACTTTGCCCGCCGATGAGGCCGACAGATTGAAGGAAACGCAGAAGCTTTGGATAAATTATCGTGATGCCGAGTGTGCATGGGAAACCGGCAATGAAACCGTGCAATCATTAAAACGCGTTAAGGAACTATACTGTCTTGTTCGAATGACCGAACAGCGACAAAACATATTGAGGTTAGCGCAAAGTGACCTCGAAACGCAGCATGCCTATCAAGGCATTACGCCGCGCTGGGAAAATGTGCTGAATGATATATATGGCGATGTCTATTGGAAAGCCAACAGCCGTATGAAAGCCGATCTGGATTGTAATGGCCGCGACGAAAATATTATTTTAGGCATGCGAAGTGCCGCGAGCAGCCCTGATCAAACACCATCATTTGTTATTGGGTTGGTTGAAAGTCCGCCGACTGGAAAACCATCAGCGCGCATCTTTGATGTGCCGGTAAATGCATCAAGCGCCGATGAAAACAATCCGCAATTATGTGCGCAGAATATTGAAATTTCCGTACGCCAGAATGTTGAGCTTGACCAAAGTTGTGAGAGGTCTGAGGTTGAGGTCAAAACCAAATCATGCGGCAATTTTTTAATACGCTGGCAAGAGGAAGCCTTTCATTTAATACCGGAAAAATCGTCATCGGAAGCCATTAGATAGGTCTGGTAAATGAATTTATCTAAAAAATCTGTATGTGTATTTTGTTCGGCGAGTGGTGGTCTTGATCAAGGCTATTATGCAATAGCGCGTGAAACCGGACAAGTTATAGCCAGAGCGGGCGGGCGTCTTGTTTATGGCGGTTCCCCTGCCGGAATGATGGGCGCGGTCGCTGATGGAGCATTAGAGGGCGGAGCGGAAGT
>CAXBAL010000222.1:0-3834 GCA_963973475.1 uncultured Micavibrio sp. | reverse complement strand
ACATGGCGATCCAGATTCATCGACATGTACCCGCCGAGCTGCATGAAACCGGGGTATACCTTGCGGTAGGCACCGGGGTAGAAGAACGGCACTTTCATCACGACCATCTTTTCGAACCATGAAATATCGCGCGTTTCGGCCAGTTCTGTGACTTCTGTTTTAGAGACGCGGGTATCCACGGGGCCGCCCATGAGGGTCATGGAGAGCGGTTGATTCGGGTCATTATCAGAGGCCATAAGCGATACCGCCGCTAAAACAGGCACGGCAGGCTGGCACACCGCGATGATATGTACATCTGGGCCGAGCAGGGACATGAATTCGCGTAAATAGGTAATGTAGCTATCCAGATCAAACGCGCCTTCTTTTTGTGGGACTTGGCGCGTGTCTTCCCAATCGGTAATAAAGACGTTGTGATGCGGCAACAAAGCTTCAACCGTGCCGCGCAAAAGCGTGGCATAATGGCCGGACATCGGCGCGGCGATGAGGACCTTCGGGTCATTGCGCTTTATATTGCGTTTGAAATTCAGGAGACGGCAGAACGGCTTTTCAACCACGATTTCTTCGGTGATTTTGACTTTCTTTCCGTTGATCGTGGTGTGATCGAGGCGGAATTCAGGCTTGCCGAATTTGCGCGATCCGCGCTCCAGCATTTCGGCTGTGGCGCTGGCCACGCGCCCTGCAGGCGTATAGGACATGGGGTTGAGCGGGTTTCTGAAGAAACTCTGCGCCATTTCGGCCTGAAGGCGCATCGGGGTCAACATCGCGTGTTGTAATTCATAAAGATGATATAGCACTGTTCGTGTTCCTCATTCCTGCTTATACTAATTATTATATAGTATTTATTTGCTCTGCGTTAGATATTTCGCAGATGCAACATTAAGTGTGACTAATATTTATACCAGATAAAACCGGAACTCAGAAATGTTTGATCAAATCCCCAGTTTTGAAACCCTTCACGCCTATATTTTCGATGCCGAGCGTATACCGTTTGCGGTGATGGCGATTGTATTGGTGCATCTGGTCGGCGTGATTACGGGGCCGCGCGCGGGAAATGCCAACCCTATGATCTGGATATGGATTGATTCGCTTTTTGGCTGGCTCGGCGACCGATTGGATAAGAAACAGCGCAAGAAAGCCGATCTTGCCTTTCGCGGATTTATCATTATGGCGATTGCGCTTGTCCTGTTTGTCCTGTTCGGCGAGGTTTGTGAGTATTTAACGGAGCGCTATGAGTATTACGGCCTTGTGCAGGCGGTGCTGATCGCGCTGGCGCTCAGCGGGGGCGGGGTTTATTTTGTGCTGCTGCGGCTCTATTTCGCGCTGGAAAAGAAGGAGGAGCTATTAAAGGGAGCTTATTACGGTGTGGCGCGCACTTCGCGCGTTAATTTGAACACCACGGACGATTACGGCATTACGCGGGTCGGTATGGCCATGGCCGCGCGCAGCTTTGATAAGGGCATTGTTGCGCCTGTTTTTTGGTATCTGGTGGGCGGTTTTACCGGATTGTTTGCCTATAGCGCGATTGCCGCGCTGGCGTGGCGGTTTGGTAAGGACGGATTTTCTAAAGGCTTCGGTGATATTCCGCTGGCGATAGAAAAGCTGCTTGGGATTGTTCCCTCGCTGCTGGCCACTGTTCTGATCTGTATGGCGAGCATCTTTACGCCGACAGCCAATATATTGAAGAGCATCACATCATGGTGGGGCAAGGGCGCGCCCTATGCGCAGGGCGGGCATCCGCTGACCGCGATGGCGTGGACGCTGAATGTTACACTGGGCGGCCCTGTGAAGGATTTAAACGGCTCTACAGTCAAATTGGACTGGGTGGGCCCCAAAGGCGCCACAGCGAAGATCGACCACGGCCATTTGCGCCGCGCTCTCTATATTAATTTGATGGCGCAATTGCTGTTTATTGTCACATTATTGGGCGCGTATATATGGTCGTCATATTTATTGCCTTAAAAACGCTTGACTTTAGGGGCGGAACTCTATTAATTTGCGCTTCACTTGGTTAATTTTAAATAATAAGGATAGACGAGATGAGCCGTCGTTGTATGATTACAGGCAAAGGTGTTATGAGCGGAAACAATGTTTCACACGCTTTGAACAGAACACGCCGCCGCTTTATTCCCAATGTTCAGGATACTAGCCTGTTCAGCGAGAGTTTGAAAAAATGGGTTAAGGTTAAAGCCAGTGCCGCAGGTTTGCGCACGGTTGAGCACAAAGGCGGTCTGGATAAATTCCTGACATCTACTGCCAAGACAAAGCTGGACCCTGCTTTGCGCCCTGTTAAAACACAGGTAGAAAAAGCGCTGGCAAAAACAGCCGCTTAATCACTTTAATATGTGATCATTGAGAAGAACCCGCTGCGAGGATTTATTCAGCGGGTTTTTGTTGTTTGTTGTCAGCCCAAAATAAAAGTTTGCTCAAGCTATGCTGAAATACCCCAATTTCGATTTCAAGATTACCCATCAAAAAGACGGGCAGCGGGCGCGTCTTGGCGTTTTGAAGACTCCGCATGGCGAGATCGAGACCCCCAATTACATCTTTTGCGGCACCAAGGCGGCGATTAAAGCGCTCAGCCCCGCGCAAATGCGTGAAGCCCGCACCGATATCATTCTTGCCAATACCTATCATTTGATGTTGCAACCCGGCGCCGATCTGATCGAGAAGATGGGCGGTTTGCATAAATTTATGGGCTGGGATGGCCCTATGCTGACCGATAGCGGCGGCTTTCAGGTGTTCTCGCTGGGCGAGGGGACAATGGCCAACGAGATCAAAGGGCGTAAAAGCGGCGGATATGACGATAAGAACAAGAACCTCCTGCAAATCACGGAAGAAGGCGCGACCTTCCGTTCCTATCTCGATGGGCGCAAGATTAATCTGACGCCGGAACTGGCCATGGATATCCAGCGCAAGCTAGGCGCGGATTTGCTGATGCAGTTCGATGAATGCACGCCGTACCATGTGGACAAGGAATATACCGCGCGATCCATGGAGATGAGTATGCGCTGGGGCGATCGCTGTTTGAAACGGTTCGAGCAGTTTGATAATGGCGCGCAGGCGGTTTACGGGATCATTCAAGGCGGCGTGCATGAGGATTTGCGCCGCACCAGCGCGGCCTACACCAAAGACCGCGCTTTCTTTGGCACGGCGGTTGGCGGTTGTCTGGGCGGTAGTGACGAGGAAATGTATAACGCCGCGCTTTGGGCGCTTGAGGGCGCGGCGCAGGAACGCCCCGTGCATTTCTTAGGGATCGGCAAGATCAAGGATGTGTTTACCTTTGTGCGCCTTGGCGTGGATACATTCGATTGTGTGATCCCGACTCGCTTAGCGCGCCACGGTACAGCCTTCCTGAAAGGGCAGCCCGGCGAAACGATTAATCTGAAAAATGCGCGCTATAAGGAAGATAAAGAACCGCTTGATCCGCGCATTGATCTGCCGTGTTCGAATTATTACTCCAAGGCCTATATTCACCATTTGATTAAAGCGGGGGAAATATTGGGGATGCAGCTTTTGGCTCAACATAACGTGGCCACCATAAATATGCTGATGCGTGAGGTGCGCGCCGCCATTAAAAGCGATACTTTGGACGCTTTACAAAAAGAATGGCTGCCTGTTTAAGCCACTCTGATAAACCCGCCATAAAAAAGATACGTTTTGTTAAGCATTTTTCCTTATTTTGTTCTATAATTATAGTTTGAATAAAATAGTAACAAGACAAGTAAATTGACCGAGACCACACATAGCAGCTTAAGGGCAATTAGCCCCTTGATTGACGAATACGGCGAATGGTATGGGGACGTATTCGTCAATCAAGGGGCTAATTGCCCTTAA
>CAXBAL010000221.1:0-3872 GCA_963973475.1 uncultured Micavibrio sp. | reverse complement strand
CGCGGCCTGACCGTTTTTCATCGGCCAATGCACGGTCCAGATTGTCAATCGCGCTGCGAATGGACGCATCGCCGCCGCTGCGGTCTTCCAATAAGGCATGGGCGTAGGCAATGCGGATTAGCGGTGCATTCGGCGCCAATTCTACAGCGCGGCGATAGGGGGCAACGGCTTGTTCAACGCGGCCAAAATCAACCAGCATTTGCCCCTTTAATTCATGAAAGTACGGATTGTCGCTCTCATCCGCAATCAGGGCGTCAATCCCTTCAAGCGCTTTATCCACGTTGCTGTTGCGGTAATCGGCAATGGTGCGGGCATAGCGCGCGGCCATGGAAGCATCCTGATCGTCATACACCCAAGGTACGCGCCCCGGATCGGTAAAGGCGATTAACTTGGCTTTCATGCGCGCATGTTGCTCCAGCCAATCGGACGGCCACGCTTTGTCATTATACGGGGATTGTTGCGCGCGGGCTTGCGCGGATTCAACGCGGCGCTGCGTAAGGGGGTGGGTGCGGACATATTCGCTCTGCTGTGACCTGGGCATTAACTCTTCGGAGGATAGTTTTTCCAAAAAGCTGGCCATTCCTGCAGGGTTCATTTGCGCCTTATCCAGATAGGTCATAGCCGCTTGATCAGCGGAAGATTCATTGACGCGGCTATGTGCCAGAAATTTCTGTTGGGCGTAGCTCGAACTTCCGGCCATGACGGCCTGCGCCGCCGCGCCGTTGCCTGTGGCCATGGCTGCGCCGATCCCCAGCACCATGCCGAGAATACTCTCATAAGACGCACGCTCGGCTGCGTCCATTGTGCGGATCAAATGCCCGCCTGTAATGTGGCCAAGCTCGTGGGCAAAGACGCCGATCAACTCACCGGGGTTCTCGGTGCGCTCGATCAATCCGGTATAGAGGAAGATATTCGCCCCGCCCGCAACAAAAGCGTTTAATTGAGGGCTTTGTACCAATATGACATTCACGCTGCCCGGACTCATACCGCCCGCTTGCAAAATAGGAGTTGTCCATTCGGCCAGCGCGCTCTCGATTTCGGTATCGCGAATAATCGCCGGACCGCCTTGCGCCTGTGCGTTAATCGGTAGGGCTGTACCGATGGCCATAACCGCAATGAGGGTCAATTTGGTGATAATTCTCGAAAAACGGATGGTTTTGGCCATAACGATGTCTGCTTTGCTTGTGGTAATGTTATTCTTAGTTTACAGGTTACGTGAACGCTTAACTAGGCAAATAGTGCGATTGCAATGATTTATCAATGGCTGGATCTGATATGGCTACCGATTGGACTGTTCGTGGTGAACAAGGATCAACGGCTTTGGGTGCTCGGGTTTTTTGCCGGATGTATGCTTATGATGCGTATGCAGGTCGAATTGATGCATGCCACAGGCTTTCCGACCGGTTTTATTAATCTAATGTCTTCACAGGCCTTTGACCGCGGTCTGGTGATATATAGCATCTTTTACGCGCTGTATCTGGTTCTGGCGCATTATTCGCCCAATACAAAAGGCCCCATATTTGTGGCCGGTTCCATATCAATATTTTTTATGGCATTTTTCACCTCCAGCTTAATCATGGTATTATAAAGATATGTCCAGAAACAAAGTCAAATCCAAAGTCCGCACCGCCAAAGGCCGCAAGATATCATCGACCCGCTGGTTGCAACGGCAAATCAATGACCCCTATATCAACGAAGCGGAAAAAGCGGGATATCGTAGCCGCGCCGCGTTCAAGCTCAAGGAAATCGACGAAAAGCTGGGCGGCTTCCTTAAAAAAGATATGGTGGTCGTTGATCTGGGCGCAGCGCCGGGCGGGTGGTGTCAGATTGCCGCAGAAAAGGGTTGTAAGAAAATCGTGGCGATTGATCTGCTGGAAATTGATGAAATACCCGGCGTTGACTTCGTGCAAATGGATTTTATGGATGATGATGCGCCCGATATTTTGAAAGAAATGATAGGCGGCGATGGTAAGGTTGATATTGTCCTGTCCGATATGGCGCCCAATACCACAGGCCATAGACAAACCGACCATCTGCGTATTATGGCGGTGGTCGAGGCCGGATACTACTTTGCCCTTGAGGTTCTGAAGCCGGACGGCGTTTATGTGGCCAAAGTTTTACAAGGCGGCACACAAAACACGTTACTGGCTGATATGAAAAAGCATTTTAAAACTATAAAACACGTTAAACCCCCCGCCAGCCGTAAAGAAAGCGCGGAGCAATATCTGGTTGCGATGGAATTTAAAGGCTAAGGCATTAAAAGAGCCACCCCGCGCATGGCAGGATAGCTCTTATTGTAAATATAAATATATATTTAGCGGGATAGCAAAGAACTGGCCAACAGACCAACACCGAATGCACAAGCAAGGGCGGTAAATGGATTTTCTTTAACCTTTGTTTCAAGATTTTCGACCTGTTCGCGGCCTGTATCTTGAATATCGCTAATTTTCTTGTTGCCGGTCGCTTTCAGATCATCCTGAATTTTGGCCATTAAGACTTTCAATTCTTCATAATCTTTTTTCAGGGCTTCGACTTCGGCGCTGTTCATATTTGTAATATCGTCTTTTTTGGTGCTCATTTTCTATTATTCTCCAATAGGGGATTATATATAGTGCAAACGCAGTAAAGGGGATAAAGTTCCCGCTGAGTATACAATTTAACGATTACTTGCGGGTGATGGTTTTAATCTCTTTGCCGTTTTTTGTGTAACCGCGGCGGATAATGATGTCCTCATTCTCGTAAAGTTTTTTGCCGCGGTAAACAGGCTCATCATCAAACGCATCACTGCCTTCCTTGAAAATTTTGCCGATAATATAGCCTGTGTTTTTGGCTTTTTTGCGCTCGCTATCTTCTACATCATCTTCATTGGCATGGCTATGGGCGGCAAAGGCGCTTAAACCCAGGCCGAGTACGGCAAATAACAGTGATATTTTAAACAAAGCTTTCATAAGCAATAAAATAGAGCGAATATAGCCGTGATCAAATTTTGCGTTATGTTTTACGTAATGGAAATCTTCTTGTCAATTTTTCCCTTTACATCTGCATAAATTCGGCTATAACTCACCTGCAAATTGGAACCTCCTTAGATCCGAAGAAGAGAAGAATTTGCGCCATGACCAAAATCAAGTCCCCCTCACAAATTCCTGAAGCCCTGACCTTTGACGATGTTTTGCTCGTACCGGGCGCATCCGAAGTCCAGCCTGCTGATGTGGACACGTCCACCAATCTGACCCGCGAAATTCGCCTTGCTATCCCAGTGCTCTCGGCAGCGATGGATACGGTGACCGAATATGAAATGGCGATTGCCATGGCGCAAAATGGCGGTATGGGCATTTTGCACCGGAATATGGACATTGAGGAACAAGTCAAACAAGTGCGCCGCGTGAAGCGTTTCGAGGCGGGCATGATTGTCGACCCGATCACAATTCGCCCCGATGCGTCCTTGGAAGAGGCGCTGACCTTGATGGATAAATACTCCATCTCCGGTATTCCTGTGACTGAAAAATCCGGCAAGCTGGTCGGTATTCTTACCAACCGCGATGTGCGTTTTGCCGATGATACTTCTATTCCTGTGCATGAATTGATGACCTCGGACAATTTGGTGCGCGTCTACAACACCGTTGATAAAGACGAAGCCCGCAAGCTCCTTCACAAGCACCGCATTGAAAAATTGCTGGTGGTCGATGATGCGGAAAATTGCATCGGCCTTGTGACCGTGAAAGACATTGAAAAATCCAAACTGCACCCCCATGCCACGAAAGATGCCAACGGCTCCTTGCGCTGCGGCGCAGCTGTCGGCACGGGCGATAAAAACGGCGTAGAACGCGCCGAAGCCATGATGCATGCCGGACTTGATCTGGTCGTGGTGGACA
>CAXBAL010000220.1:0-3883 GCA_963973475.1 uncultured Micavibrio sp. | reverse complement strand
CGCTCAAGCCTTGGCATTTCTAAATAAGCGCGTATTTTGGGGATAACAGCATGCCCCCAACCCGGACGCAATACCCCCTCAAAAGTAATCGGAAGCAAGTCCTCCTTTTCGCTTTCACCTTCATTAACCAAGCGTATTAATTCACGCCGCAGAGCTTTATATGTTTGCCCCTGTGGTTCTACAGCATTTAAAATGGCATCAAAATCTCCGCCCAAGCTAATTAAATATTGCACAGCGTTATGGGCATCTATTTGTGGCCGCCAGTTATCATTGTCTAAATTCATAGGACGGCCATCAACACGCATACCGCTAAGGTCTCGTGTGTAGCTAATGAAAGCATCGCTTAATAATAATTCCAGTTTTGTCCGGCTTTTTGGGTCATCCTCCTCGCCCATTAAACGGTAAATCTCAATATAATGATAATTGTGAGGATTTAAACCATGCGTCCAGGCTTCGTCTATTGCCTTATACATACTCTCTGCACGGCTATAAACTGTCGTCTCACTCATCCAGTAAGGTTGGTTCTGGCGTCCTTGGTAAAATGTCTGGAGAGCCGATTTATGGTGTAATTTTAAATTATCAATCGCCCCGTTCTCCAGAGCCTTTAGCAATGATGCACTGTGCAAAGATGAAGGGGAAACGGATAAACCCCCAAATGCGCGGCTTGCCGTTTGCGCCTGCGCATTCCCGGGAACAAGAAAACCAAGAAGGCATAATAAACAAATAAAAAAACTGCGAGAACGCGCTATTGTTAAATTTAGAATATGCTCACTCATAGCTTTCTGCTCGAACCTTGGGCGGGAGATTAATAATAATGGCTGATAATTCACACACCCATTATAGGCACTTTGTTTTAACAACCTATTACAGAGATATGGTAATGCTGGCGTTTATCAATAAAAAAAGGAGCCTAACGGCTCCCTTATTATTATAAATCTACAAATGTATGGGTTTCTTCTTTTGCACCCGGATGGGTCACAGCGCCGTAGCGTGCATCCCCCACCAGAGCCGCGTATTTTTGAAGCGCACCCGATTGATAATTTGTTTTACGGGGCTTAAATGCTTTACGGCGCTCGCCAAGCTCTTCCTCACTTAACTTAACATCCAGTGTGCCCTTATCGGCGTCAATGGCAATTATATCTCCATCTTTCAACAATCCTATCGGCCCTCCCACTGCAGCTTCAGGGCCCACGTGCCCGATACAGAACCCGCGGGTACCACCGGAAAAACGGCCATCGGTAATCAAGGCAACATTCGCCCCCTGCCCATAGAGCGCAGCCGTCGTCGAAAGCATTTCCCGCATACCTGGTCCCCCTTTGGGGCCCTCATAACGAATAACGATGACTTCGCCGTCCTCATATTTTTTGGCCTGTACGGCATCAAAGGCTGCTTGCTCGCCATCAAAAACACGCGCTGGTCCCTCGAATTGCAATTCTTTCAGTCCGGCGATTTTCACAATGGCACCTTCAGTGGCAAGGTTGCCTTTCAAACCAACCACTCCGCCCGTCGGGTATATGGCCTTTTCAATAGGGAATACAACATCCTGATTTTCCGGCAGCGTTACATCAGCGTAGTTTTCGGCCAAAGTTTTTCCTGTAACCGTAATGCAATCACCATGCATATAGCCATGATCGAGCAGCTCTTTAATCACCACTCCGACACCCCCGATATCGTACAAATTCTTGGCCACGTATTTCCCACCCGGGCGCAAGTTTGCAATGTACGGCGTTTTCTTGAAAATCTCGGCCACATCAAACAAATCAAAATCAATCCCCGCCTCATGTGCCATTGCAGGCAGATGCAGCGCCGCGTTCGTAGAACCGCCAGTAGCGGCCACGATTGCCGCCGCATTTTCAAGGCTTTTTCTGGTTACAATGTCGCGCGGGTATGGCCCACCGTAGCGAATAAGGTTCATGACCGCCTCACCTGAAGCGGCCGCATATTCATCCCGGGATTCATAAGGAGCTGGCGCTCCTGCGGAATGGGGCAAGGCAAGGCCGATTGCTTCGGATACGCAGGCCATTGTATTGGCTGTAAATTGTCCCCCGCACGCCCCTGCCGATGGACATGCTACACATTCCAGTTCTTTTAAGTCCGCATCACTGAATTCGCCTTTGGCATGTTTACCAACACCCTCGAACACATTGACGATATCGACATCTTCACCGCGGAAATTACCAGGCAGAATTGTGCCGCCATACATAAAGACCGAAGGGACATTCAGACGGATCATCACCATCATCATACCGGGCAGAGATTTATCGCACCCTGCCAAACCGACCAATCCATCATAACAATGCCCTCGCATAGTAAGCTCCACACTATCGGCAATAACCTCGCGAGACGCCAGAGAACTGCGCATCCCCTCATGACCCATAGCAATGCCGTCTGTAACAGTAATGGTTGTAAACTCTCGCGGGCTACCTTTTGCTTCGCTCACGCCGCGCTTAACGGCTTGAGCCTGACGGGACAGCGCGATATTACACGGCGCAGCCTCATTCCAACAGGTCGCCACACCGATTAAAGGCTGGTGTATTTCCTCCTCGGTCATGCCCATGGCATAATAATAAGCCCGGTGAGGCGCACTTTTGGCGCCTTCAGTTACATAACGTGATACTAGCTTGGTTTTATCCCACCCATTTGGATGTGCGCGTTTTTTGTTGAACATGATTATTTTGCCCTCTGGTCGGTTTTCTATGAATCTGAATAGATAAATAACCAGAGAACGGCTATAAGTTCAAGCGATAGTGTTAGAAGGAGTTATCCAGCAGAGGGTGCGGGATGATCACTTTTCATGACTGATTTTGCAAGCAACGTAGCACCAAGAGCAATCCCCCCCAGCAACAATGGATCTATAGTTGCCAGAGTTGAAGTAATGCCGGAAAGAACATCAATGCCTTGTAAAGGATAAGCACTGCCAGCTCCGGAAAGAAAGCCAAAAGTCTCGGGCCAAGCCGCGTGCGCCGCAAATGCCCCGCAGAGCGCTCCGCCAGCTCCTATCGTTAATCCAACTGTGTGATTAATCATTCCCATAGACCCACCCTAAAGAGCGAGAATTACTATGTCAAGAAAACCGGCCTAATCAACTGATTTTTCACCTTTTTTCTTAGAGGGAAGTTGTTCCTCATGAACGGCGGCGTAAGCCTCCTCCTCCTCTGTACCCAAAATCAACTCATTAAAGGCGCGGCGGAATGTTACACCATCGGTTAGATAAGGAATACAAACAGTTCGGCTTCCGATCCCCATAACAATGACATTTGAGTAGCCAAGCAGAAACCCTGGGAGCATCCGCTCCAGTTCAACACTTTCGATGTTTTTGAAACGCATGTCGACTACATCCATTTGCAAAATACCATAGCGCATTAAAATTCGTTTATTTGTTAATACTAGTAACAGCACGCGGCTTTGAAGATAGGAATGAATAAAACCGATCAAAGAGGCAACCAACAAAATCAAGCCTAACTCCGGCGCAATAAGCAGCCCTACCAGTAGAGCTATGACAAAAACAGCTGCGCTTTTCCAGTAAATACCCCAATGTACATTACAAGAAACTATGATCTCTTCGTTTTTCATGAGTATTGAATCAACGTACAAATCGGTCTGCATGCTTTCTCGGCGATTTTGCCTATGCTTTTTACGCCGATTTTTCTTCTCATTTTGGTCTATTGGCGGATTTGACTTCGCCTGAATATCTTCGCTCATAGAGATCTCGCTTTCTCAATGGCCTGACGGAATTTAATCGGGTCTTCAATTGGCGGCAATATAACCTCACCAATACCCATACCGCGAATGGCCAAGCGGCCGTAATCAAGCAAGCGCCCCAAAATACTTTGCAATACGTTAACCCCCTCAATACGGTCAATACTAATTTCGCCGACCTGAC
>CAXBAL010000219.1:0-3885 GCA_963973475.1 uncultured Micavibrio sp. | reverse complement strand
CCCTATATTGCACTCGTGCTCTGCTATGCACTGGGCAGCGCTATTTATATCGGTCTGGCACAGTGGACGCGCGCAATTGCTCATGGCAATTATAATCACAAAACCCCGTTCCAAACCATTATGCCGTGGCTGAAAGCCGCTTTTGTAACTGTTTTACTGGCTTCCTTGGTGCGGCAGACGATATATTTACAAAGCAATAGTTCTGAGTATATAGCTGAAATTATTGTGCTTGCCTTTATCATGCTTGCCTTCACCCTAAAACAAAAATACTTACACAAAAATGCCGCACCAGAAATATGTGCACACGCCCTGACATTCTTGAAACTTACAGGTCTGTATTGTTTATTTACAAGCTTGCTATGGGCTGTCTTAATGGGCTTTTTCTTGCTCACCCTGTTACTGGTACAGTCTGTCAACTACTTACTCCCGCTCGCTATCGACGGCTTGCAGGTCAGCGTCATGGCGACCGCGTTGCTGGCCCTATCTCCACTTTACATTTGGTACAAAAAAAGCAAAGACCGCGCGGCGCAAGACCGCCTGCAAACCCCTGATCATTACAAATTTCACCATATTTTGTGGCCGTTTATAGTCGGGCTGTTTCTCTTTATCCTCCCTTTATTCATGGAAAAAGTTGCTGCTTCCGATAAATTCCATGACATGATGAATGCCAAACCCGCTTTGCAGCGTGTTTAACATTTCTTCTTACAAGGTGCATTGTCGCAGGGCATTTCGTTCTGTATGATGCTATAAATAAATTTGCATTGTGCAGACAGGCTCTTTACAAATAAAGGGTGCTTCGCACGAATTAACAGAAACCTTAAAGTATATAAGAATACAAATATGACTGATGATGACGACATTTTACGCTATGACCGTATGGTAGAAACCGCGCTTCGCGGCGTTGTGCGCAAATCCATTGAGGAAGTGATGCAGCACGGCCTGAACGGCGATCATCATTTCTACATTACTTTCCTGACAGATTACCCAGGCGTTGATATCCCTGATTATCTGCACGATCGCTACCCCGGTGAAATGACCATTGTATTGCAATATCAATTCTCCGACCTTTCGGTTGATAATGAATTCCTGCGTGTGACGCTCTCTTTCAACAGCGTACCGGAACGTCTTGTCATTCCGATGAACGCTATTTCCATCTTCGCCGACCCATCCGTAAACTTTGCTCTGCAATTCCAGCCGATGGGCGATGAATTGACCGAAGCCGATCTGGATGCTTTCGATGATGATGGCCCGGATGATGACGGCACAGGCGGCGGCGGCGATAAAACCGGCGAAGTCGTATCACTGGATAAATTCCGCAAAAAATAAGAGGTAAACCGCGCCATTGGATCACCCAAGCCCGTTTACGCTTCATCCCGCCCTTCCCTTGCTGGCTGTCATTGCCGGTAATATAACCCCGATATTCGGCGTCATGTTTTATGACTGGTCGCTCTTTGATATTTTCTATCTCTATTGGGCGGAAAATATTCTGATTGGGGGCTTTACAGCTATTCGTATGCTGATGAGCGCGGCCAGTTGGGGCATTGCCATGTTAATCGGCACCCTTTTCAGCATTGCCTTTTTTACCGTGCATTACGGTATGTTCTGCTTCGGCCATGGCATGATTATTTTTGAACTCTTTTACCAAGGCGCAGTTGATATAGGCCAGGACGAAGATTTTTTATTCGCCTATGCTTTTAATAATCCCCAGAGCGGCTTTTATCTGGCATTGCTTGGCATAACTCTGATCGTCTTCACTGAGGGCATCAAGAATATAATAGAGGATCGCCGCGAGGCCCGCATGCCTCCGGCCATTATGTTTACGCCCTATGGCCGCATCATCGTATTGCACCTCACCATCATATTCGGCGGCTTGGCGGCCCAAAGTCTTGGCGCGCCGATATGGGCACTGGCTCTTTTGATCGCGCTCAAGACAGGGTATGATATTCTGGTCGTGCTGGATAAAAAGATTGTCAACTTTGACAAAATCATAAAAGAGAGTACATAAACATCTATGTTCTGGAATAGCGAAATATACCCTGATAACGAACCACATAAAGTCCTGCTCAAGCGCGGCGAGTTTACCGATGAGAGCCGCAAAAACGAAGACGGCAGTGTACGGGCTGTTCCCTTTAAAATTTACCACCCCGCCGATCACGATCTGGATAGCCTGCCGATAATTATCTGGTCGCACGGCTTTGGGGGTAACCGCGACGGCGCGGGATTTATTTCCCGCTATCTCGCCAGCCATGGCTACGTCGTCTGCCACCTTACTCATCACGGCACCGACAGCTCGCTTTGGGAAGGCAAAGAGGGACATCCGTGGGATATCCTTCGACAAACCAAGGTCAGCCGCCACACTACTCTAAACCGTTTCCATGACATTCCCTTCTTTCTGGACCAGTTGAAAATCTGGGCAGAAGAAAACCCTGATCCCGGCCAATATATGGATTTCGCCAGCATCGGCATGTCCGGCCATTCTTTCGGCGCGCTGTCCACACAAGTCGCCGCGGGGCAAATGTTCGGTGATGAAGACCACAAAATCACGCAGCTTAAAGAGCCCCGCATCAAAGCAGGCATTCTTTATAGCCCCGTTCCGGTCGCCGATCACCTGCTGGATAAAATTGTCGATCTAAAAGACAGAAATATATACGAAAGCATCGAAATCCCCCTTCTGCATATGACAGGCACCAAAGACGATGCCCCGATCGGCGGCGCGGATTATACCCACAGGCTGGCCGTGTATGACAATACAGGCTGTTCGGAGAAATACCTGCTCGTGAAAGAAGGCGCTGATCACATGGTTTATAACGGGACGCGCGGCAAGCTGGAGAAAAACCAGAACCGCGAAAAACACGAGGAAATCATTAAAATCATGGCGCTGGCTTTCTGGGATATGCAGCTAAGAGACGACAACGCCGCAAAATCATGGCTTCAGGGGAACGGCGCGCTTGATTATCTGGGAGACGATGCCGAATTCAAGTTTACAACGTAATCTGAATTGTATTGACATAACACTGAATTTTTTGTATAAACATGCAATGGAAATTAACAAAAACGGCTCCAAGATAGACAAAAAAGCCCTGCGCAATCTTCATACCTGCAACTGGCATCAAGGCGCGGCTCAAGGCATTGACTCCGATGAGTTCATCGCGATTATAGAGCCATATCTAGCCCCGTATACCGATTTTTTATTTCGCATTTTGCCTCAATGTCCACGCCTGCACACCGAATACTTTGAATCGCTGGATGAGGCGCATTTACTTCAACTGCACGCCCTTGCGAAACTTTGCGGCGCAGAGCCTTTAAAAACGCATCCAAAGGTAAAAGAGCACAGCCTGCCCGATATTAAATTATCCCGCAATAATGAGGGTCAGCATGAGGTTGGCACATTTAGCAATGTGCTTCCCCATGTATCCAGCGTCACACAAAAGGCCGTTGAGTATTTCTGGGATAACTTTTCTTTAGAGGAAATCAGCGCATTACCTGATAAGGATCAAGCGAGCCTCGTTTCCTTGTTCGAGCAATATGAAACCACACCCCATCGCCAGCCCGGCCAGCACATGAAGCTAGCCTATGGCCTGCATTTACCGCAGGAACTGCTGAACTATAACACCCGCTGCCTGAAAGAATTGGCCGCCCGCATCATCATTGATGAAGATTTCTACGCAGCATTGGCCTGCTTTCTTGATGAAGGCCATAGCGAAGAACTGGGACAGCCCTATATAGAAAAAGAAGAAGACAAGCGGCGCCTGACCAATACCTTTATGAATGTCATGGCACAAATCTGGCAAATTCCCGATCCGGTCGAGCAAGATTATAAATGCGAGCCTAAAATGGATAAGAGCGGCACGGAATTTACGGAATACATGCATGCATTTTATATGG
>CAXBAL010000218.1:0-3888 GCA_963973475.1 uncultured Micavibrio sp. | reverse complement strand
TCTGGCATCGGTATTCACACCGCATGCTATAACAGGCATGTGGATACGTTCTTGCTCCAGACGCTCGACAAATTCTTTGATTTTTTGCTTCACATCAACCATGACGAGGTCGGCGCCTTTGCCGTTCAACAGCGCGCCAATGGCCTGATCGGTGTCTTCGCAGTGTATAACCTTGGCGCCCTTTTGGATCGCTATTTTCCCTGCTTCGCTAATATGGCCTTCCAGCCGTCCGACAATCATTAATCGCATATTTGATCTCTTGGTATTTTGATGTTCATGAACCCTAAGATATTAAAATAGTGTGTAAAACACTGAATGTCACCCGATTAAATCTAGTCCGCCCGTTTTAAGCAGCATCTTTAAAGTAATCAATTTGATTGCCGGGGGACAGTTCGGAATTGAGGAGCATCTCGAGACGGCGCGGATTTTCCTGACGGGCAATAGAGACGGCCGCCGTGGCAATAAGCGTGCGGATCAGCGCGTCATCATGTGAGTTCTTCTCCAGCTTGACCGCAAGCGGGGCCATAATAACCGTACCTAATATCGCGCCATAGAAGGTAGTCAGTAGCGCAACTGCCATAGCCGGGCCGATAGTTTCCGGATTTTCAAGGTCGGCGAGCATTTGAACCAATCCGACAAGTGTACCGATCAAACCCATAGCGGGTGCGACTTCGGACGCGCGGCGGGTGATGCTGGCCGAGCGTTTATGGCGCTCTATCATCGCGGCAATCTCGAGGGTGAGCATTTTTTCAATGTCATTGGGGTTATATCCATCAATAACCATTTGGAGTATGCGGCGCAGCTCGGGGTTTTTTTGCAATTCGCTGTCATACTGCGAGATAGCAAGAATACCGTGCTTGCGGGCAACTGTGGCGATATCCATGAGATTGCGCGCCAGCTCGGACGGGTCATAGACTGGGCGGAACATCGTATTGGAAATGACTTTCCATGCCCGCGCCAATTCGCGGCCCGTATAGGAAATCGCGGTGGCGGCCATTGTTCCGAGCAAAACAATCATCAAGGCAGGGACGTTAAAGAAATTGGCATCGCTTTGCCCCATCGCAATGGCAGCAGCGATTAAGCCCACAGCAAATAAGGCGCCCAATATGGTCGCCAGATCAAAACTGCTATGGGGTTTTGAAAGGGTAAGGGGAGGGATCGCCGCTTGCGAGGCCTGAGGGTCTGTGGTGTTTTGCGTCGCGGAATCGCTCATATTGCTACTTTTGGATGCTTATATTAATTGCGTTCTGATTTTACAATTTCCGTCATGGTCACGCCCAGCTTGTCTTCTACAACGACAACCTCGCCGCGTGCAACAAGGCGGTTATTGACATAGATATCAATGGCTTCACCAACTTTTCTGTCAAGTTCCACAACCGCGCCACGGCCAAGCTTCAAGAGCTGGCTGACCTGCATGGTTGAGCGTCCCAATACGGCAGATATTTGCACAGGTATATCGTAAATCGCAGTCACATCGCCGGCCATAGGCTCACCGATCTCGTATTCTTGATCCATAGAGCGGCGCATTGATTCATCGTCTTCGATTTCGTCCAGATCCATGCCGCCGGATTTGGATTTTTTTGATCCGCCACCTTGTTCGCTATCACCCATAAGGGAATCGATATCGTCCTGGTTCATGCCATCTTCATTATCGGAATTATCATCACTCATCTGGTGTCTCCATTATCGTATCGTTTTGATCCGCTTTGTTTATTTCGGGATCTGGGGGAATCTGCTCGGGATCCGTATTTTGTTCCTGACCTGGCAATATAGTATCACCATTATGCTTACTATCATGACTGTTTGTTAGCGTTCCTGCAAGTGTATCCTTGATTATTGCGCCTATTTCACTCGCCATGGTTTCAAGATCGCGAACCGCTCCGCCATCTTTCCAGCGCATGCGGAAGGCATCTTCATCCAGATTATCCGTACCGGTGATATCGTATCTGTGCGGATCGTGGCCATATTGCGCAAGGCTGTGGATGTGGTTTTTAATCCCCTCAACATTATCGGGATGCACTTCGATTATGATTTGCGATTGCCCTTCCTGCTTTTCGAGGATGCCCGCTACGGCAGTCTTTAATTCATCAAAACCATGCTCTTTTTTATACAAAGGAAATAGGGTTTCGAAAATTGCCAGTGTCATGCGCAGTGTTTCAGTTTCAAATATTCGCTCGCGCCCACCTTCCGCTGCAAATAACAAGCCCGTATCATGGCTGATTTTTTGCAGCGCTTGAGCCACGATTTCATCCCGGCTGGTTCGTTCAGCGTTTATTCCGTCTTGCTTACCGGCTTCGTAGGCTCTGTCATGGGTGGTTTTGCGAACGGTCTCTAGCTCATCTTCACTGAATGTCGGGGCAGGGGGGAGCTCGACCTCTTCCTCTTCGATATTTGGTTCATCGAATATGTTCTGGTTAAATAAAAATTTCTCGCCTTTGCGTTTCACAGTTTACCTTCATAAAAATACCGTTTTATTACGTTGTATTCTTTCTTAATATATAAGTTCGTCTTCTTCGCTGCCCGATGAAATGGTGATCTCCCCGCGCGCTTCCAGATCTTTTGCGACATTCACCACATATTGCTGTGAATCTTCGACATCTTTCAGACGGACAGGGCCCATCGCGGCCATATCTTCTTTCATAATTTTCGCGGCGCGTTCCGACATATTCGAGAAGAACAGATCGCGCAGCGTTTCTGTCGCCCCTTTGAGTGCGGTCGGTAGCTTGTCTTTGTCCACAGCGCGGATAAGCGTTTGGATGGCTGTCGGGTCGAGCTTGCCAAGGTCTTCGAATGTGAACATAAGCGAGCGGATTTTTTCGGCCGAATCCGGCGCTGATTTTTCCAACTGGTCCATAAAGCGGGCTTCGGCGGCGCGGTCCATAGAGTTGAATATCTCGGCGATAAGTTCGTGCGAATCGCGGCGTTGCGTGCGTGCCAGATTGGTCATGAACTCTGTACGCAGAGTTTTTTCCACCTCGTCCAGAATGTCCTTTTGCACGGCTTCCATGCGCAGCATGCGGTGAATAACCTCCAGCGCAAAATTCTCGGGCAGCAGCGCCAAGACCCGCGCGGCATGGTCTGTGGCTACTTTAGACAGGACCACTGACACGGTCTGCGGGTATTCCTTTTGCAGGAAGGTGGCCAGAATTTCTTCGTTCACATTGCCCAGTTTTTCCCACATGGTACGCCCGGCGGGGCCGCGAATTTCTTCCATGATCTGGTCGATTTTGCTTTTGTCTAAACCGGCCTTGTTCAGCAAGCGCTCCGTACTGTCTTGCGTACCAACCAGCGCGTTGGTAGAGGTCATTTGCTCGGCAAAATCTACAAATAGGCGCTCAACAACATTCGGGCCGACTTTACCGAGCGTGGACATGGTTTGGGAAATTTCCAGTATTTCCTCATCATCCATATGCTCGAATAGACGGGCTGTGTGGTCTTCACCGAGGGCGAGCATCAAAATCGCGGCCTTTTCCGGCCCCGTCAATGTCCTGTAATCTTCTCTTACCCGTATAGACATAGCTCTTTCCTACCTGCGTCCTTTATGGATTTTCCTGCGTCATCCAGCTTCTGAGAACAGAAACGGTTTCCGCTGGATAATTCTCGACAATCTCTTCCACCTTCTTAATGGATGAGGCCTTCACCTTACCGTCAACACCGGCAATATTAATCATGGCATCGTCATGTTCGCTATCACCCTCACCGGATGCCCCGCTGCCTGTGGGGGCGGCTAGGGCAGGGCTCTCGGCGCGGGGCGCCAACAGATCGGTTTCCAGATCTTCGTCTATCTCTGTGCCTTCGGTGGCCATTAAGCGGCTAACCATTGGTTGAAGAACCAGTAGAACTACCAAGACGATCATAATGGCAATTGTCAGGATTTCTGCAGTATCA
>CAXBAL010000217.1:0-3908 GCA_963973475.1 uncultured Micavibrio sp. | reverse complement strand
GCCCTGACCGATGGTGCCTTGTGTTCTATTAATATCGATATCGAAAAACACAGCATTTGTTGCCACATTCATAACCGCAGATTGATTATTCAAAACTGTTAATCTCGGGCTAGCGAGCGCCTTGACTGTTCCAAATCCCTGAATTGCCTGAAGTATAGCTTCGATATCATTACCAAGTACACCGGCAACAAAATTAGAATTTGTTGCAGCCGAAGATGAAGAGATATCGATTACAGGCCTTACTGATGACAATTCCCCTGAACCGTTCAGTGGGCCGGTAAAACGGAGAATACCTTCGCCACCCAGAGCATTCAATACGTTCCAGTCAATACCGGCTGCAAACTGGTCATCCAGACTGACTTCAAGAATTTTGGCTTCAATAAGAACCTGCGCTGTTACGGATTTGCGAACCAGATCGAGATATTCTTTCAGCTCTTTGTGCGCACGATCGCTTGCAAAAACAGTAATCATGCCGGCCTGCTTGTTGATCGCAAAAGAAAAGCCGGAGCCTTAATCGGTAGCATTAGTACCACCAGACACAGCGGCATCATCCTGATCTATCGGCAAAGAATCAACACGCAAGACAGCTTCCGGCGGTGAGACATTACCGCTTCCGTCTGGTGAAACCGCAACGACATCTGGGTTTGTTTCTACGGCAGTAATGCGAGGATCACGTGCGGTACGTAGTGAACGATTCGCTGCATTGCCGAGAATTTGTCCGACATTGGCACCCAACTCGCCCCAAAAATCTGCTTCGCTTTCCATACCAGCTTCAAATGTAGACCCCGTATCGGCACCATCACCTGATACAACCGCAACATTATTACGAACAGAGCCTGTGTTAGTGCGTATGTAATTCAAATAATCAATTTTATAGGTCTTGTTATAAGGCTCGTCCATTTCAATGCGAAGAACATCATCATTGAAATTGTAGCGTAAGCCGGACATTTCAGCGATACGATCAATAACCTGATCGAACGGACGCTCACGGGCTGTAAAAATAATGGCGCCTCTGATATTAGGGTCAAGCTCAAGGTCATAATCAGCCTGCTCAGCCAACTCATATAGAACATCACGCAATGGAACGGTTTGATTGACAGATATTGAGACCAGTGGTGCCGGTTTCACATTCGCAATATCATCCGATACGTATGGTTGAAATGCGGGAATGGAACCGCCCGCTCTATCTGATTCGTCAATATCAGGTGTTCTTCCGGCCAAAGCATCTCTGTAATCCTGAATTTCCATCCCTCCACTGCGGTCGGTCTTGGTGGTATTCATTGCAAGGTCGCAAGCCCCTAGCGATAGCAGAGCCACGCAGCATAGGGCTGTCTTGCGCATATTCATAGAAAGAGCGTTGTGAAAGAAAGGTCGGTTTATCATTGCTTTGTGTTCCCCGGGGGAGGTTGGTGGGCATAAAATGTTAACTGCTACTATTAGATCATAGCGAATCCATGCATGCAATAGGCTAATATAGCCTTATAAACAGGTACTGATAAACTTACTCGCTAAATGAAAGACGGGAAGTATCAAGTGATGACAAGGTGTCTTTGTCACCGTCGCCGATATCACCCGATAATTTTGCTTGCTGTACTTTAATCTTCATATCGGACGGTTTATCCGAATTGCTGATGACCATATCTTCCGAGATAAACCCGTTACGATATAAGTCCAACAGGGATTGATCAAATGTACACATTCCAGTTGTATTATTCTGCTCCATAACCTCGCGGATTTTGTTGATTTCGCCCTTCATAATCAACTCGCGCACCAATCCTTGATTGATCATAACCTCGATAGCCGGCACAAGCCCGCCTTTGATCGATGGCAATAAACGCTGGGAAATAATGGCTTTCAAATTGGTCGAAAGGTTGAGACGTACCTGATTGTGATAATCCTCGGGGAATAAGTTCACGATGCGCTCAATAGCCTGATACGAATTATTTGTGTGGATTGTGGATAAACATAAATGGCCTGTCTCGGATACCATCAAGGCCTGCTCCATCACTTCACGGTCGCGTATCTCACCAACCAAAATTACGTCAGGGCGCTGGCGGAGTGAGTTCTTCATCGCAATTGCAAACGAATCGGTATCAACCCCGACTTCACGCTGCGTCACTACACAACGTTTGTGCTCGTGGAAATATTCAATCGGGTCTTCAATCGTTATAATATGTCCCGGCTCATTCGAGTTTCTATAATCAACCATGGAAGCCAAAGTCGTCGTCTTACCCGATCCGGTCATACCGGTCAGCAGGACAAGCCCCCTCTTCTCGAGCGCAAGCTTCTCCATTATTTTTGGAAGGCGTAAATCTCCGAAACTGGGGATTGTTGTAATAATGCGGCGAATGACAAGAGCCGGAAACTGTCTTTGCCTGAGCACATTGACACGAAAGCGCCCATGCGCCCCCATATCCAGCGCAGTATTGAGCTCCATATTCGCTTCAAACTCACGCTTTTGGCGACCTGTTAGCATTGAGTTCAAAATTTCACTAATATCTTCGGGCGTTAAGAGCGCCTCGCCGAGCTTTATCAGATCATTTTCCCCGCGCAGCGTCGGTGGAAAGCCGACCGTCAAATAAAGGTCGGTCGCCTTATGATCCTTCATAGAGTTTAAATATTGAAATATTACGGGTGCGCTCAAAACGAATAATCCCCGTCAGCCTTTTCGCCACCATTGGCGGCCTTTTTAGGAGCTTTCCCACTGGAGCCCTGCGGCGTAGATTGAGCGCCTTCACCAATTTTACCGCCGCCGAGAGACGCCGCAGCGTAGCCCTCCTCAGGCTCTTCCTCTTGATCAGAGGCCTTGAGCATGGCGCGGCGCGCCTCGTCTTTGCTGATAATCTCAGCGTCATAAAGATCCTTAACCGCATCTTCCATAGTAATCATTCCGTAGCGCGAGCCGGTTTGCATCATAGAGAAAAGCTGCGGCACCTGATTTTCACGGATAAGGTTACGCACCGCGTTTGTTCCGACAAGAATCTCGAACGCACCGACACGTCCGCCGCCTTCTTTTTTCAAAAGGGTTTGCGCAACAACGCCTTGCAGCGAGCTGGCAAGCATGGCGCGGATCATCTCTTTATCCCCTGTCGGGAACACATCAATAATACGGTCAATGGTTTTGGGCGCCGAGTTCGAGTGCAAAGTACCAAACACAAGGTGACCTGTTTCCGCCGCCGTTAATGCCAAAGAGATTGTTTCATAATCGCGCATCTCCCCCACCAGAATAACATCGGGGTCTTCACGCAACGCACTTTTCAAAGCGCGGGCGAAAGAGTTTGTATCTGTGCCAACCTCACGGTGATTAATAAGGCTTCGGGCCGATGTATGAAAGAATTCCACAGGGTCTTCAATGGTCAAAATATGCTTGGCATGGTGCTGGTTGATGTGATTGACCATGGACGCCAAAGTCGTTGATTTACCGGAACCGGTTGGGCCAGTGACCAGAACAATTCCGCGCTCTAGATCGGCAAAGCGCTTCATAACAGGGGGCAGACCCAAATCTTCCATAGTCGGGATATCTGTGGGAATAGTACGGAAAACGGCACAGCTTCCAAGGCGGCTGGTAAACCCGTTCACGCGGAAACGAGCCTTTTCACCCAAAGCAATCGCGAAATCGAGCTCCATATTCTTCTCGTAATCAGCGCGTTGATCTTCAGTCATAACAGAATAAAGCATCGTGCGGATGTCATCGCTGGAAAGCGGGTCGGATTTCACTCGCTTCATTGTACCGCTGGTGCGGATAATAGGCGGGCTCCCTGCACTTAAATGTAAGTCAGATGCATCGTTTTGCATAGTAAATGCCAGTAATTGCGTAAGATCCAAGATAGCCCCCGAGATTTCAGTTCAAGTATTAGTTATAACGTAAAAGTATAAACGGAATGTAAATGCTATATCTATTTTACAGC
>CAXBAL010000216.1:0-3919 GCA_963973475.1 uncultured Micavibrio sp. | reverse complement strand
AAGCGGTGCAAATGGCGCGCGCCCGCTCCGCGCCCAGCGTATTCCAGAAGCGCAGATCGCTGGGGTTGCCATAGGCCACGATATAACCCGCGGCTGTGGCCTCGAGGAATAATGCGCGGTCCTGTTCGATGGCGATATAGGGGATATTGTGGCTACGCATAGCACGTGCCAGGGTTTTACCGACCTCGTTCATTCCGATGATGAAGACTGGCTGCTTGCCGCTGGGGTTGTCGGCGCTGCCTATATTGGTGATGCCTTGCAGGTTTTCGCAAATTTTCAGGCTCCAGCGATAGGCGATAGCGCTTAAGATCGGTGTGATGAGCATACTCAGTGCGATGGCGGTGATAAGTTGCTGGCTTATCGCCAGTCCCATGCCGAGCGAGACCGCGCCCATCGAGAAGATAACGAAGGCAAATTCACTGCCTTGCGCGAGGAAAAACGCGAGCTGTATCGCGTGGTGGGCGGGGCGGCGGTAGATAAAGACGAGCGCGCCCAGCACGGCGGCTTTGACGCTGATGAGCAGGAAGAGCAGCCCAAGCACAACATCACCGTCATTAATAATGACGGATGGCTCCAGCATCATGCCGACACTGATGAAGAAGAACGCCATCAGGAGGGAGCGGAAGGGGCGCAGCTCGCTCTGGAGCAGAACACGGAACGGCGTTTCGGCCAGCACCATACCCGCCAAAAACGCACCGAGTGTGAGAGATAGCCCGGCATAATCGGTCATAGCGGCGGTAAGCATGACGATGACAAGACCAAGTACCGTAAACATCTCGGGGTCGTTATAGCGTGTCACCATACGCAGGAGCGGCGTGAGCATATATTTACCGAGCGCAATAACAATCCCGATGGCCAATATGGTTTTAATGAGTGTCGAGAAAATGAGGGTGGCCAGAACGCTATCGCTGCTGCCCACTGTATCGGCGAAGATGAGAAGGAAGATGGCGAGGGTGTCTTGGAATATGAGTGTTGCTTTGGCTGTTTTGCCGACAGGGCTTTCGGTTTGGCGCAGATCGCCGATGATTTGCATGACCACAGCGGTCGAAGACAAGGCAAGGGCAAATCCGGTCAATAGGGCAAAGTCGCCCTGCATGCCGAACACGAATTTCATGGTCGAGGCTAGAATAACGCCTGTTATAAGCATTTGCAGCGGCGCTAGGCCGAATAAATCCTTCCGCAATGTCCATGCCGATTTGGTGGAAAAATGCAGCCCTATATCAAAGAGCAGGAAGACCACGCCAAGCTCGGCCAGTAAATGCGTGGTTTCGGTTTCTTCTATCAGAGCCATTCCATTGGGACCAAGGACAAGGCCGGCCAGCAGAAAGCCTATAATCGGACTGATGCGCATAAAACGGCAGGCCAGAATGACGAGAAACCCGACGCTGAGTAGCAATACTGTTGGGGTGAGTAAGGAAAAATCCTGCATGATCTATGTTGGTTCTTTTAGGTGTGAAGTCGCGGTTTTGGCTCTGTTTTCCCGCTCCATAGCGCGGCATTTTTTCCAGTTTATTATGTGGAAGAGCGTTCCTGCAATGACGTTTACGCCTGCTATGGCGCCAAAAATACCTGTAATGCCGTAAAAATGTTCGGCGATCAGAACGGCGGGTACGGTTAAGACCAGCATTTTAATCACGATCATGGCCATGGAACGCTGAGGCATGCCCATGGCGTTAAAGGCCGAGCCCCAGCCCATAATCAGATTGCTAAAGGCGTAGGAAAACGGCACCATCCAGAAAAATAGCACAGCATAGCCGATCATTTCCTCGCTCTCGGTAAACAGCGATGCAATAGGGCGCGCGAAGAGGCCGAGCACGACCGCGATGCCGATGGACCAGAGGATATTAAAGCGAATAGCGACTTTCAGGGTTTCATTGACGCGGGCGAATTTACCTGCGCCCCAATTCTGACCGATAATCGGCGCCATGCCTGTGGCCAGTGCCATGAGAATGACAAAGGCAAAGGCCTCAATGCGGGTGACGACGCCAAACGCGGCGATGGCTTCATGACCGTATCCGGACAGCAAGGCAAAGATAAACGCGTTCACCATCGGTTGGATGGTGTTGGTTAATCCGGCGGGGATGGCGATGAAGAGCAAGCGCTTCATGGAATTGCCGAAATGTACAAAGCCGATTTTTATGGGGTTCAGGATCAAATTCTTACGGGCGTAATTGATATAAAGCCCTGTTCCCATAGCGCAGGCATTGGCGAAGATGGTGGCAATCGCCGCGCCCTGTATCTCGAGGCGTGGAAAGCCGAACAGGCCGAAAATCAGGATCGGGTCTAGGATGATATTGATCACCGCCACGATGGTCATGATGAGCGCGGGGGTCATGGAATCCCCATCCGCGCGCATGGCGGCGTTGTTGATCATCGGCACGGTGACAAAGACCGCGCCCATGAACCAGATATGCATATAAGACCAGATATCGGGCATCATTTCGGGTGTTGCGCCAAGCAGGCGGAATATAGGGTCGTGAAAGGTCAGTCCTGCCGCTGCGATTAATATACCAAGGCCAAAGACCAAAAAGATGGCATGGGTAGCGACGCGCTGCATTGTGGCGCGTTCGCCCGATCCGATCAGGCGGGACCCGACCGAGGCCATCGCAATCTGAAAGCCGATAAAGAGGCTGAAGACTGTCATTGCAACGGGGAAGGTCAAGCTGAAGGCCGCCAGCTCCGCCGTGCCTAGTAAGGAGATATAAAATGTGTCGACCAGTTGAAAGCTGATGATTGCAAAAATGCCCCAGGTCATCGGAAGGGTCAGGCGCACGAGATGCCTGATTATTGATCCTTCTGTTAGATTTCCTTTGTTTGCGTAAGCGCTGGGGCGGGTATTCATCCTAGACTTTCTACAGGGTTTTGAGGGGTTTGGCTATAATATGATAGTAATTGTATAAAATTTTAACTAATTACATAAAGTATTAACCAATTGCGCGATATATTAAAAGTTAAGACATATTTAGGGGCAAAAGGCGGGAATTAAACCTGCCATATTATAAAAAGAGTAACTAGGGGTAATATTTCATGGCAATGAATGGTAACGATTTCATCTCATTTCTGGGAAGCCTTCAGCAATTAACGGTAACACTGACCAACGCATATAGCGGCTATACTATCAGCATTGATGACGAAAAACGTGTTAACATCACTACATATGATGGATTAGACGGGGTTGACCGTCTTAATATGACGAGCGCCGGAGATGCGCTCTTTATTGATGACGGGTTCGGCAATCAGGTGATCGAAAATATCGAGATTATTCTGGCCGGTAGCGGCGGCGATATTATCGATTTGTCCCACGCGACAATGACCCTCAACAATGATGTCAATATTCTCGGCTCGGCCGGGGACGATATCCTTTGGGGAAATATCGGCAATGACACCATCAGCGGCGCTAGCGGTTATGATATTCTGGATGGCGGCCCTGGACATGATAATCTGGACGGCGGCAGTGATAACGATTACCTATCGGGCTGGACAGGCAATGATGTGCTGGATGGCGGCACGGGGGATGATGTGCTGGTTGGCGGTGACGGGAATGACATTTACGTTTTCACAGGCGTGGATTTCGGGAATGATACGATCATAGAGGCGGCCTCTGCCGAGACCAATACTATACAGTTTACGAACGCGGTGACGCAGGCCGATATAGTATTTGAATTTAGCGGCAATGATCTGATCTTAAATGCCGGGACTTTCGGTACGATTATAATCACAGGCCAATATGATGGCGGCGGCGCGGGTATTGATACACTGGAATTTAGTGATGGCAGCACATTTGATCTGCGTAGTGTTGATCTGCCCAATATTGACCCCGTTGCCGAAGACGATGCGTTCAGCGGCGTCGAGGACGTCCCTATTACAGGCAATGTGCTGGGCAATGACAGCGATAGCGATGGCGGCACGTTGAGTGTGA
>CAXBAL010000215.1:0-3972 GCA_963973475.1 uncultured Micavibrio sp. | reverse complement strand
CGGAGCAACCAAATCACTGGCTATTGAGCTTGGAAAGAGGGCAATCACTGTCAATTGTGTTGCGCCTGGAATTATTGATACAGATATGACGGCGGAGATGGATGAGCGGGTTATCAAAGAAATTGTTCCGCTGCGCCGCAAAGGAAGTCCAGAAGATGTCGCCGCAGCAGTTTCTTTTTTATTCTCGGATGGGGCAGGCTATATAACGCGGCAAGTACTCTCGGTAAACGGGGGGATGATCGGGTGAATAAACGCGTTGCCATTACTGGTATGGGCGGCATCTCGCCAATCGGCAATGATTGGAAGACAGTCAAAAGTAATTTAAGAGCCGGAAAGAACGGTGTACAGATCATGCCGGATTGGGAAAAATATGATGGACTGCGCACGCGCCTCGGCGCTCCCGTCATGCCCTTTGATTTGCCTGACCACTACACACGCAAAAAAATCCGCAGTATGGGTAAGGTTGCCCTATATGCAACCCTATCAAGCGAAAATGCCCTTATAGATGCGGATTTGCTCGGACATGACATCATTACGAGCGGCATGACCGGCATTGCCTATGGCTCCTCGACAGGCACGCCCGAATCTATTGCCGATTTTGGCCGCATGCTTATAAATGAGTCCATTGATGAGCTAAATGCCAACAGCTATATAAAAATGATGCCGCATACGACCACCTCAAATATAGGTATTTTCTTTGGTATTACAGGGCGCATTATCCCCAGCTCGACCGCATGCACGTCGGGGAGTATTTCGATAGGTTACGCCTATGAAGCCATTAAGGCGGGTAAGCAAACTGTTATGCTGGCTGGCGGCTCGGAAGAATTATGCGCAACCGAGGCCGCCGTTTTTGATATTCTCTATGCCACCGAAATTGACAATGAGAACCCGGATAAATGCCCCAAGCCATTTGATAAAACCCGCAAAGGGTTAGTTGTCGGCGAAGGAGGCGCAACGCTTGTGCTGGAAGAATACGAGCACGCCAAAAATCGCGGCGCGCGTATTTACGCTGAAATCATTGGTTTTGGCACGAACTCAGACGGCACACATGTCACTAATCCACATCAAGCAACAATGGCGCGTGCAATGGAGCTGGCACTTGAAGATGCTGCAATTCGCCCTCAGGATGTTGATTACATTAACGGTCACGGCACAGCCACGGATAAGGGGGATGTGGCAGAAAGTCATGCAACTTATTCAATCTTTGGTGATAAGACGCCATACTCATGTCTAAAAGGTTATATAGGGCATACGCTGGCCGCAGCAGGATCGTTAGAAGCATGGATGAGCTTACATATGCTTGATGAGCAATGGTTTGCGCCAAATCTGAACCTTCATACCCTAGACGAGCGCTGCGCTCCGCTAAATTACATACAAGATTCCTGTATGGAAATGCCCGCCCAAATCATCATGTCGAATAATTTTGCTTTCGGCGGCGTGAATACATCCCTAATCTTTAAAAGATAATCTTTGTCTTCATTCCTTCGAGCTGTATAAATAACTGGGAGCTTCAAACAAAGGACATTTAAAATTATGAAACGACTTTTCTCCATCACTTATGCGCTAATTGCTTTGGCGACAACAGGCTGTGCCTCAAAATATGATTATCAAGCCATGCATACGCCTACAGTAACATTAAATGCAGAAAAAGCTGTTTTAATCTCGGTACCCCCTAACGGAAATTACACCACAACAGTATATGAGAAATCTGGAGCAATGACCGCCAATGCATTCGCCGATTCCTTTAGAGCTTACGCAACGGAAGTCGCGATTGCCGATGATTGTCATGGATACAATTGCCTAAAAACAAACCCAAAACAATATGGTTATTATGTTGAACCGACAATTTTGCATTGGGAAGACCGTGCAACAGAATGGTCAGGAAGATTAGACCGCATCCAGATAGAGATGACGGTTTATGATATAGCCACGAAAAAACAGCTCGATAAATCCAGTTTTACAGCCAGTAGCAAATGGGCAACATTCGGCGGTGATCAACCAGAAGACTTGCTTCAGGAACCACTAAAAAAATATGTAGCCTCTTTATACTAAAATCTGAACATTCACGTCAGCAGAGCCAACGCATAAAAAACCCTGATAAATGGCGGTGACGGTGGGATTCGAACCCACGTTACGCTATAAACGTAAACACGCTTTCCAAGCGTGCGCCTTCAGCCACTCGGCCACGTCACCTTAATCGTGCGCAGACTAGCCACATTGTGGCCAAAGTGCAAGCCGCTTTTATCCCTTTTGCGCAAAACTTTAAAAAGCCGCTTTGATCCCGCCCGCCAGCCTGATACAATATTTTTTTGTCTTTAACTTCAACGATTAAGACCGCCATGAAGCCCTTACATTTCTTTCTATTTATAGTTATCCTGCCTTTCATTATTTCGCTGGGACATGATGTGTACGTGTTCTATTCCGAACAGAACCAGCCGATCAATGCGAATACGATCACTAAAATATACACGGAAGATCGTCCTGGACGCAGTTTTGAGCTGTCCAGCTTTGGCTTCATATGGACCAATTACAGCCCCGATAGTTATGAATTAATGTCGGAAAGTTTCGAGCCGGAAGAATGGGCCACCATTCAAGAGCTCCTGAAAATCAAAGCCACCATCCTTTTTGCAGCCTTTGCGATATTAATGTATCTGCTGGCATTTCTGGTTATGGCGATAAAAAGCCCGAAAAAAGCGCAAAAACTAAGACGGCGTCATTAGTAGTACTATTAGCCTAATTTCAAATCACAATAATTATAACGTGCCGTAATTTGAATTGCGGTGAGATAGACTTACGACTTCTTTATCTATAAGTGTCAAGTCTTCCTCTCTGGATAAACGATGGTCGCCGTCTTCCAGCAAAACTATCTCAACATCCGATTTTGGAAAGGCTTTTTCGATACGCGCCGTCGTTTCCCAAGGAACATCAGGGTCTGCCATGCCTTGTATCAAGACCATGGGTACATCAAGCGCTTGCTCTTTATCCAATAACAAATGATTTTTTCCATCATCGAACAGGGCTTTGGTAAGTATATAAGGTGCATCGTCATAATCATTCGGTAGATTGACCTGGCCGCATTTTTCAATCTCTGCCCGCTGGGCCTCGTTCAAACGGTTAAACCACATATCAATGGTAAAATCGGGTGCAGCCGCAATACCTATGACGCCGTGAATAGCCTCTGCCCCCTCGCACGCCACCAGCAGGGATATCCACCCCCCCATAGACGATCCAACCAAAATAATCTGATCGGCACCAATATGACCCAGAATATCCAGCGCATCTCGTTTCCAGCGCCCAATAGTGCCATTGGTAAATTCACCGCCCGATTGCCCGTGCCCGCTGTAATCAAAGCGTAAGAATCCTTGCCCGCGCTCAATGCAACGTTGCTCCAGATATTGAGCCTTTGTACCGTTCATATCGGATTTAAACCCGCCCAGAAATGCCACTTGTGGCAAAGCAGCGCCGGACCCTCTCGGAGCAGTATAATAATAGGCAATGTCCTCTTTATCAGGGCGCTTTAAAAATTGACAATTCATGCAAGGGAACCTCTTTATAAAAATTATAAATCGCGCAGAATTGCTTTACTTGCGAAAAGCCTTCGCGCACATTATAGATACATAATAAAGACTTTTATGCACAATGACCACAATGAGTTCGTTTCTATGCAACCTGTAATACTGCAAATAATTCCAGCACTAGGCGCAGGCGGCGCCGAGCAGGGATGTATTGATGTGGCGGCAGAATTGGTCAATGCCGGCGCACAGGCCATTATCGTATCCAATGGCGGGCCGCGGGTGCATGAACTGGCGCGCTCCGGCGCCGTCCACATAGAAATGCCGGTCCACAGCAAAAACCCCCTTGTTATGGCGCATAATATACGCCGCATCCGCAATTTGATCATGCGTTACAATGTCAATATCGTACACGCTAGAAGCCGAGCACCCGCCTGGAGTGCTTACCGCGCCTGCAAAG
>CAXBAL010000214.1:0-3972 GCA_963973475.1 uncultured Micavibrio sp. | reverse complement strand
CGACGTTATAGCCTTGAGCCTTTAATTTTGACATGAAATCGGCGTAGGCAGCGTTTGTAATCTCTTGTTTGGTTTGTTCGGAAATACCTTCTAAGGTAACGTTTCCGCGGGCTTTGCCGCCGAAAGAGCTTTTCATGAAAGTGCCTTTTGCCTGATTGGTTTGTTTGGCAGATTCAACAAAACCGACTTTGAAAGAGCCGATAACGACATCTTGCACGCCTTCAAGCGCAGAGGCGCCGTCAATCTTTACATCATCGACTTTAGCCATGCCGAGAAAGCCGCCTTTATTGGCGCTGCGTTCCATAACGCCGTCTGAATTGCTGACGCCGCACCCGGCAAGAAGGGCAATCACAGGTAAGAGTATTAGTTTTTTATGCATTTTTGTTCCTTTATAGAGTTGATAAGGAACTATAATTTATTCATGGGCTCTTACAATTTATAATGTAGTGTTATCCCATGAATAAAATGTGCGCTTGCGTTATGACTGGTTTTCAAGCTGCGTTTTGAGGGCGTCCAGATAAACAAGGCCGTCCTTTTGAGCCGCTTGTTTCGTGAGCCCCTGTTCGGCCAATTTGATAATCGAGGGGGCGAAATCCCGTATCGTGTTTTGGCGGCCTGGCACAATCGTATCCAGTCCGTCGCGGGCGACGTCGTCGCGAAAAACGATGTGCTCTTCAATGCGCCAATTCTTGATGATATCATGCGCAGTTTGTAGGGTTTCCTGATCATAGAAAATGCCGACCCAGAAAGCGGCGAGCGCGTAGAGCAGGGGAGCGGCAACGCTATCGGGGCCGCGCAGTTCGAGATATTTCTTCAGGCGCACTTCGGGGAAGGCGGTGCTGATGTGATCTTCCCAGTCTTGAATGTTTGGCGTGTAGGTTTTGCTCTCGGGCAGCTTTCCGTCCATGTAATCACGGAAAGACTTTCCGGCCATGTCGATCATTTCTCCATCGCGCTGGAGCAGGAACATCGGCACGTCCAGCATGTAATCGACATAACGCTCAAACCCCATACTGTCTTCGAAGATAAATGGCAGAACGCCCGAGCGGTCGGGGTCGGTATCGCTCCAGATATGGGCGCGGTAGCTGGCATAGCCGCTGTCTTTGCCCTCCACGATGGATGAATTGGCAAACAGGGCGATCATGATGGGTTGCAGCGCCGTGGATACGCGCAGCTTTGTGACCATATCGGCTTCGCTTTCGAAATCCAGATTAATCTGCGCCCCGCAAGTGCGGGTCATCATATCCAGCCCGAGTTTTCCGCGTGTGGGTAAATAGCGCCGCATGATTTTATAGCGCGATTTAGGCATCCAGTGGATGTCATCACGGCTCCAGCGCGGATGCACACCTGCGGAAAGGTATGCAATATTCAGGTCTTTGGAAATGGCCTCCAGCTCCTTGGTATAGGCTTGGTGCTCGCCTACCATGGCCGCGATAGTAGGATGCGGTGCGCCCGATAGCTCAATCTGCCCTGCAGGCTCCAACGTGATGGATTGGTTGTCTTTGGACAGGGCAATCAGATGCTCGCCCTCGTATTTCCTCTCCCAGCCAAAGCGCGAGGCGATGGTCTCCAATATTTGATGTATGCCCGGCTCGCCCTCATAGGCTAGGGGGGCGCCGTTTTGCGCGTGAAAGGCAAATTGCTCGTGCTCCAATCCCATGCGCCATTGAGCGCGGGGTTTACAGCCGCTTGCGAAATATTCAATCAGATCGTCTTTTGTAAGCAAAGAAAGCCCCTTCTGTGTATAGACAATAAAAACTGTCCATCTATATATATACCGAATGATAATGATGGGAATATAGAAGAACATGAAAATTGCCTATGTGATGGATCCGGTCAGCGCGATCAAGCCGAAAAAAGATTCCAGTGTCACCTTGATGGAGGCCGCCGCGCGTTCAGGGCATGAGAATTATTTTATGCTGCAATCCGAATTATATATCCGTGATGGCAAGGCGGGGGCTTTGTGCGCGCCTGTGAGCGCCGCGTCGCAGAAAAAATTTGCAATTGATGCCTATGCCGATATGGCGCTGGGCGATTTTGATGTTATCTTCATGCGCAAAGACCCACCCGTTGATAAAGCCTTTATTCAGGCGACCTATATTCTTGATCAGGCTGGGCATGACGGTGCGCTGGTTTTGAACGCGCCCTCGGCGCTCAGGCATTATAACGAGAAGCTATATGCCACGCATTTTCCCGATTTTACGCCCGATACGCTGGTGAGCGCAAATAAAGACGCAATCCGCAGCTTCGTTGAATCGGTAGGCCGTACAGTTTTGAAACCCGTCGATATGATGGGTGGTTACGGTGTATTTGTTAGTGAAGCCAGCGATCACAATTTAGATGTAATCATCGAGATGTTAACCGTGGGTGGACAGTTTTTGTTAATCGCGCAGCGCTTTATTCCAGAAATTACGCAAGGTGACCGCCGCTTGATCTTGATTAACGGGCAAATTGCCGAGCATGCCCTTGTGCGTTTCCCGAAAGAGGGCAGTTTGCGCGGCAATATGGCCGCGGGCGGCAGTTATGCTGTGGAGCCTGTTAATGAGCGCGACAGCGAAATCGCAGGAGCGGTGGGGCCGCGGCTGGTAAAGGACGGTGTCTTTTTTGCAGGCATAGACGTTATTGGCGGGCATTTGATTGAGATTAATCACACCAGCCCGACCGGATTGCGCGAGATTGCCACAATAGCGGGCGAGGATGTCGCTAACAAAATCATCAACGGAGCCGCGGCGCTGGTGTCTTAAAAGCGCTTAGCGGAACATCAAAAGCGGTACTTTGCAGGCCTTGATCAGGGACGCGGTGGTGCTGCCCAGCAGCAAGCTGCGCACGCGTGAGTGACTATACGCGCCGGTGATCAGCATATCTATGTTATTGGCCGTGACATACTCCGCAATGGCTTCATCGGGATGCTTGTTCTTTTGATGCGATGTCTTGACGGTGAATCCGGCCTCTTTTAGTGCCGTTTCCGTTGCATCGGTATTGATTTCTTCCCCGTGCTCAACGGCCAGTAAATGTGCCTCCAGCCCTTTTAGCATCGGCGTGCGTGCAACATAATCAACGGCCTTGCGCACATTATCTTTGCCGTCATAGGCAATCAGGAAGCGCTCAACCGGACGTACAACAGAGGACACGACAAAAATAGGTTTATGAATTGCGCGTACCGTTTTTTCCAGATTAGCGCCCAGATATTCCGAGCTCATATCAGCGTGTTCACCGCGCTTACCAATAAAGATCATATCGACTGACGGCTCCAGCTCTTGCAAGGTCTCCACTAGGCTGCCGCGGCGGTGGATTTGATTAACTTTTTCGACGCCCGCATCACGCATGATTTTCTCTGCGTGCGCTAGAATAATGCGCCCCTTTTGTTGATCGAGCTTAGCGCGCTCCTCATCCACTTTGGTCAAATCGGCCAGCAATTCACTACGCGCACCAAGGCCGATGGAGCCTGTGTGGTCGGACGCGGGGGCTTCATAATCCGAATGACGGCGCAGAACGTGCAACAGATCAACTTCCGCATTCATGCGCTTGGCCACCCACGCCGCATTGGCGCAGATATTATCGGCATAGGCAGAGCCATCAATGCAAACCAGTAATTTCGTCATAATCAAATCCCCTTTAGTGTTTGTGCATCAATTCCATGGCGTTTTCCTTGTCATGAATGCCAAGGCGGTCAACAATAGTGGCGCTGGCCTCGTTCATGCCAATGAGATCAACCTCGGTTCCCTCACGGCGGAATTTCAACACCACCTTATCCAGCGCGCCTACGGCGGATAAATCCCAGAAATGCGCATCGCTGACATCAATCGTAACATGCTCGATCACTTCCTTGAAATCAAAAGCGGCCGTAAACTGGTCGGCAGAGGCAAAGAAGACCTGCCCGTAGACTTTATAGGTGCGGCGGGTTTTATCTTCGCTCAAGGTCGTTTGGATATCCAGTAGCTGTGATACTTTGCGGGCAAAGAACAGGGCGCT
>CAXBAL010000213.1:0-3976 GCA_963973475.1 uncultured Micavibrio sp. | reverse complement strand
CGCGCGCCTTCATCATCCTCGCCCGAGCCATTCTCGATCAAGTTATCGCCGCGAGAGTAACGCAAAATACATTCCTGCACGGAGGAGCGGATGACATCGACCTGCCCTTTCACCTCGGCGGCGGTGCGGAAGCCGGATTGGGAGGAAGTCTGCTGAGAGCTTGGCTCCATAAAGGTCACGGTCAGGGCGGCCAGCAGGGCAATCGCGATCAGGATATAAACCAGCGCCGATCCGCGCTCGGATTTTCTGTTGTTTTTTGTCTTAATCGCCATTGTCTTTAATTCCCGAAATAAAAGTCTTAAATAAAATTTTCCCCATGAGCATTCTACACACCCACGGGGAAAACAAAAAGAGAGAAATTTTTAGCCTTAGCGTTCTACTAGAACGTGGTAGTAATTGTAGATACCACCTTGTACAAAACAACCGAAAGGCTGCCCATCTAAAGCGTCAGATACACCACCTATTGTTTTGCCCGCACATGAAGTATCACAAATACCTGTTGTGGTCCCACTGATTGTTCCCATATTATGACCTTCAATTTCGATACCAGTCTCAACAGGAATACCTGTTATTCCCAATTCTTCGTTAATGCGCCTACATATTGACTCTTTAATATCTGGCAAAAACGCAATTATGTCCGAATCTGTATCATCAGGTGTTGCATCAGCACCTGCAGCCGCAGTAGAACGCCCTACAAATAAGATTTCATTTTCCGCATTAAAATACCAACGGCCTTCTGCGTTCGTATTACCCGTAGCTGTATTCATGATATCCTCTGGGGCATTTGAATAAGTCGCATTACCGCCATCTGGATGAAATACACCGTGGGACTCTGTATCAAGATCGTCAAAATCAACGGGTCTGTTAAACTCTAAATCTTCTGATTCAACATTATTAGATACCACCATACGTATAATTGATGTTCTTAATGTTGCCGGATACTGAGTTATTTGTGCAGAGCTTATTAAATTTGTTTCGCTATTCGCATCACCGCCGCCGGAACGGGATGATGATGTTACGGCGTATGACAGGGCCGCAAACAGAGCCACGGCGATCAAAATGAGGAACAACACGTTCCCGCGCTCGCCGCGCCTGAAATTCTTTTTAATTTTCAACATTGTACTCATAGTTCTCTCTCTCCTTTTACTAAACTCTTAATACTTTATACCCCTTTAATTTTTATACGTCTATCCTAGGTGTTCGGATTTTGCACCGATACTTTATTAATTTTTAAGGTAGCCGCTAAAGGGTTGGGTTTACATTCGCGCCCCACACAAAGATGGTCGACGTTCACGCGCCAACCGGAGCCCCCGTTCTGCACGTGGCCGATGGCCTCGCGCCATTGTCCAAAGTTTCCAGTGGATTTTGCCTGAAGTGAGACCGCCGATCCGCTGGCACGCAGATCAAGCCCGCCATAAATATTTTCAACGCTTTCCACGAATTTCGTAACCTCGCCGGATGAGATGGCAACATCGGAAATTGTTGGTACCACAGGCTGCAGCGCCTCGGCCTCTTGCAGTTCGGCGCGCATTTCTGTGAGTTGCTGGATTTGAACGGTCACATAGAGCCCGAGAATCCCTGCAACGCCCCAAGCGACAGCGGCAATAATCAGCAAGGTCTGCCCTGCATTGGCAGGCATTTGTTCGAGAAATTTGTTTAAATCTTCGGATGCTTGGGGGGACGTGTATTTTTTCAGACTACGCCAGTCGAATTTCTGCAGCTTTTTAAAATCAAACTGCGGCATATTCATCTTTGGTATCTGCGGCTTATCGGCCATTTTGTAAACTATCCCTAAAAAATCAAATACTATTGTACTACTATTATTATAAATGCGAAGTATTAAAACCTTGTTAAGTTTTTTATTGCACGTGCGTGGGTTTTGAACGAATTTAACGGGTTCCTTTAACGCGTATACGCTTGCGCGGGTCTTCCTCGTCAATGCCGATCGGCGTTCCGAATTTTGACGCGAAAGCCTCTGGTATCAAGGCCTCCCATTCCATTGAGCCGCCCTTGACCTCGTAACGCACCAAAGTGCCGTCAACCTGCGCCAGAGAATCAAGCAATTCCTGTATGCGCACCATGTGACGGATAGTATCACTTTGCATCGCGTTGTATGCATTGAGCATCAAATCATTCGAAGCGCGGGAGGTCTCGGATTTCACAATATCCAGATTGCGCTCGATCAGATTAATCGCGATGAAATTATACATCAGGATCACGACAGCGATCAGGTTAATAAAAAGCGCTATCATCACTAGCATACGGGCGGTGGCGCGGGACAATTTCTCGGTCTTCAAATTCTTGTTCCGCCATGGCACAATATCGGCCACGACCGGATTGATCGTTACGAAATTGGCGTCCATTGACTGGATACGCGGCAAAATGGTACGGGAGGCACCCAAGAACACCTGCATACGGCCCGTCTCGGGGTCCCAGCGCAGGGCAGAGGCCACCCCTTCCTGTTCGTACAAGTAAACCGTTTCCTTGTCCCAATATTCACTATTACCCGGCAGCGCGGCGGCCAAAGGGCACCAGCTATCGGGGTTTGAGGCCATCATGGAAGACGGACAGGCCAGATAATAGATGCGCTTATCGTCAACAGAATAGCAAAAATGTACTTTTTCCGTGCCACAAGCTTGCGAAGCAGCGTTCCAGACGGCTTCTTCTTCGGTTCCCGGTATGTGGGGGATAGAGCCGCCGACCATTTCCTGCGGCAGATAGGGTTTCAGGTCGCGTACGAAATCGGCCTTTTCACCCGCCATCGCATCGGCCATGCCGGGACGAGGGCGTGAGACACCCGCCCCTGTGGTCTTCTTGGGGTCGACCAACCCTTTATCATTAATATCCGTATCTTTAAAAACTGCCACGAATGTGCCTTTCTACATCGCGCCGTCCATCAGGCCACCCATCATCGAATCCATGCTCATATTCATGACTGTCAGCGCGTAAATTGCACTACCGAAGGCGAGGGCCAAATAGACACCGGTTAAACCAAAAGCGAGCCAAACAATCAATTTGTGTTTTGTAGATGCAGCGGCGGCACGCATTTCAGCAATCGATTCCATTACTGTAGCAACTTGCCCAAGATCAGACAAGCTCGCAAGTTCAAGACGTTCGTTCCTTGTGAGCGGCTCTCTATCAAGCGCAGAGCCAAGATTCACCCCACGGTTTAGATCGGCGCGGGATTCTTCCCAATAATTTACAACATCGGGTGCGTTCGAGGCTTCGGCGGATTGCTCAAGCGTGTCGTTAATCGGCACCAAGCCGCGTAACATACGCGAGGCCGCCATCATCGAATCGGCAAAGGCCAGATCGCGCAGATACCCGCCAATCAGCGGAATTTTGCGCACGATTTTGGCGGTCGGCCAGTCTTTTTTACCGCGGTTTATCCAGTACGAGAAAATAACCCATGCCATAAAGACACCGGCGGCCACCGCCGAGTAAATCAAGACATCCCATGTCAAACCCAGCTGGCTCACCACGCGCTCGAACTTTTCCAACTCTTCCGGATCGGTTGGCGGGTTATCGCGGAACCAGCCCAAAACCATATCCTTACCCGCCCAAAGCGAAGACACAATCGAGAACACATCAAAGGCCAGCCATGACATCGTCCCCATAATTGCGCGCGTATTTTTGCGCTTTTGCGTAATGGAGTGAATGGCGTGCGGAATACCGTCCACCAGCTTGTTCGCGCGCTCGGAACCGGCCAAAATCGCCAAGGTCGAATGATCAAAAATGTTAAGGGATTTCAGCGCGTCAATAACGCCAAGCCCCCTAGCCAGCGCCTCACGCGCGGGTGCAAGAATATTCTGGCGGCGCGGATTGGTTTCGGCCTGAATAATTTTCCAAAGCGCAACACCGGGCGAGGTTGAGGTCGCGCGGAACTGGATACCGCGCAGGAGCTGCACCTGCCACCATGTTGAGCGTGCCAATAGGCGCTCTAGCGGAGAGCGGCTGTGTGGGCGGATACTCAACA
>CAXBAL010000212.1:0-3992 GCA_963973475.1 uncultured Micavibrio sp. | reverse complement strand
AATGGCAAAAACTCTTGCATATGCCTCCTCCAGCAGGCCTGCTGAATGCCATACCGGAGGGTTTAAAAACCAGCACGTATAATGCTCTCCAAGATGTGCTTTCTGCAGAAATCGATCAGAATACGAATAGTAAAAACGAAGACGACAACGATCCGGCGGATGACGATGAGACGGAAATTGACCCTATTGAAAACATGGCCAACCATGTGTTTTCTTTTCAAATGGGCATTTATAAACTCGCGCGCCTGTTCGGCACAGCAAACCGGGCGTTGGATTATCTGGAAAAATGGGGCGATTTTGAAAAGCCGAAGCCTTTTAACAATCTTGCGGATCAACTTAACATCCCGCTTACAGAAAATTTTAATGCAAAGGCATGGGGGGACGCGGTTTTGAAATACGGACCGGAAATGGGAAAGCTAGCGACCTATGCTGATACACTTCCCCACCCGCCGTCCATGACAAAATCAAGACGCACGCTGGCTGCAAAAATACTGTCCCGCGGAGCAGAAAATCCAGATTTCGCCGCAATATGCATAGATTTAAAAGTACCGGAAAAAGAATTCAATCATTCCTTGGATATCTGGTCGGAACTCAACAGGCAGGGTTTCCCTCAAAAAAGCCTGCCCGACATTACAATTGACGGTGACACATTTGATAAACCCGGCACAAAATTCTATCTCATGAAAAGCGATGATATGCGCGGCTTTATTTTAGGGCATTATCTAGACTGCTGCCAACATGTAGGGCATGAAAATGGCGGCATGCCAACCTTGCACGGTATGTCATCTGAAAATGGCGGGTTTTATTGTATTGAAGACGAAAATGAAAAAATTATCGGTGCTATATGGGCATGGCGCGGCGAAAATGGCGAACTTGTTTTTGATTCATTGGAACACTTGAAAGGCCATATGAATAAAGAAAAATGGCACAAATTATTGACAGAATTCACCGAAAAGTTAGAGAGCGCCCCCTCGGACATATCCAACTTTCTGGTGGCCGTCGATAACAATGAAAAATTGGCGAAAGGCCTCTATAAGGAAATCGGTATTACGGCCACCCCTAAAGACTATGCCAAAAACCATTATAGAGATTCCCACCGGCAATATCACGTCTGGACGAACAAGCCTGAACAATTAGTTATCTACGATAGCGCCGGAGAAGACGATGAAAATGAGGCCTTCAAAAATTTAGTAAAGCGCCTTTTCCCGGATGCCATCTACGCCTACGAAGATGACAAGGCGCCTCCGAAAGATGAAACACCCGATAAAGAACAGCTCAATAGAACTTTTTTTGCCTATAAAAATGATGATTTAATCGGGTTTGCCAGTATTCGCCACATGGAAAGCCATGAGCAAAAAAGTGGCTTTTATCTTGAATTTCTAGGTGTCGACCCGGATAAAACCAGATCAATGGCACGTTACCAAGTCGTGGCCAAACTCCTTGAGGCCATAGAGATCGCAATTACAAACTCACCGCGCGCGGACAAAACAGTGCATTTTTTAACACATGCAGATAATTTTACGGTTCAAAAAGGCGTCAGTACCGTCGGTTTTGAATATTATGGGCGTGAGGAAAATTTTTTCGTTGATGGCAAAGCAGCTCTGGCTTATGCGATTGACCTTTCGCAAAACTCACTCATCCACAATATAAAGAAGAAACGTTCGCATCAGATGGAAACGGTTACAATTCCTGCTACCTCACCCCCTCAACCTGCCGTGCAAATATGGGACCCTGCGCCATAGCATTTCCCGGTCTTATTATGACCTTATCTTCACAACAGTCCCGCCGCGCATCGGCTCGGGCACGCCTGTCGTGCCGGGGAAGCTAATCGGCAAATGCTTGACGCAGCGAATGGCGAGATAGCCGAAACATTCCGCCTCGGTCGCATCACCGTTCCACCCCAACGTATCGACATCATAAACCCTGCAGTGCAGCTCCTCATTCAACCGCTTCATCATGGTTCGGTTATGCCGCCCACCGCCGCAGACATAAATGGCCGACGGGTTTGCGGGAATATGATCGAACGCACGCACCACGCCCTGCACGCTAAACTCCAGCAAGCTCGCCAGCGCATCTTCCGCTGATAACCCGATTAAGCCTTTTGCCAGCGGGCCCATAACAGCCACATCCCATTCATTTCTATCCAGCGATTTCGGCGGCTCAGCGTTAAAATATTTATGTGTCATCCACCCGATCAAGGCCATTTCATCAACATGACCATTGGCCGCGAATCCGCCATCGGGATCATAATCCATACCCAAATGCGCCTTAACATAGTCATCCATCAGCGCATTCCCCGTACCGGTATCAAAGGCAATGATCTCGCTTTCGTCATGCCCTATCCACGTAATGTTCGACACGCCTCCAATATTAAGAAACGCTACGGGCCGTTCTAATTTTTCCGCTCTAGCGCGCGCTGCATGATACAAAGGCGCCAAGGGTGCTCCCTGCCCCCCTGCGGCCACATCCTGCTCTCGGAAATCATGCACCACATCGACGCGGCATTGCTCGGCCAGCAATCCGGCATCGCCGATTTGCACCGTGGTCTTATTCCCCACATCATGCAAAATCGTCTGGCCGTGAAACCCGATCACATCGGGCTTATGCGCGGGGTATTTTTCCATCAATTGCTTCACAAGGCGCACATGCGCCATCGTCATTGCGCGTTCGGCCTCGCGCCCCGCCTCATCCAGTTCGGCCTTACCGAAACACGCGCGCAAAGCGGTGCGTAGCTCGCTCCCGTACCCCTCGCTCAAGAACCCGATAGGCTCGACCTTCCCCATCCCGTCTGTGCGGATCAGGGCGGCGTCCACTCCGTCCAGCGAGGTTCCACTCATCAAACCAATTGCAGTATAGACTTTTTGTTTTTCCACGATTATAAAACCTCTATGACACAGTACAAATCAGACTTCTTAAATATATTAAATGAACGCGGCTTTATACACCAGTGTTCAGATTTCGATGCCCTTGATGCCAAGCTGGTAGAAGGGCCGCAGAGCGCCTATATCGGTTTTGATGCCACGGCCAAATCCTTGCATATCGGCAATTTGACCGGAATTATGATGCTGTACTGGTTCCAGCAAACCGGCCACAAAGCCATCACCCTCATGGGCGGCGGCACCTCCAAAATCGGCGATCCGTCTTTCAAGGACGAGCAGCGCAACCTGATGGATGATGCCACCATCAACGACAATATCGAAAACATCCAAGCCACCTGTTTCAAGCAGTTCCTCGATTATGACGGCACAAGCGGCGCCGATCACAAGGCCGAGATGGTCAACAACAATGACTGGCTGGACGGCCTGAAATACCTCGAATTCCTGCGCGATTACGGCCGTTATTTCACCGTCAACCGCATGCTGAGCTTTGATAGCGTCAAACAGCGTCTGGAGCGCGAAAGCCCGCTCTCCCTGCTCGAATTCAACTATATGGTTATGCAGGGCTATGACTTTTTGGAGCTAAACCGCCGCCACGGCACCATTTTGCAAATGGGCGGCTCCGATCAGTGGGGCAATATCATCAACGGCGTGGACCTCGGTCATAAATCCGACCGCGTCCAACTTTTCGCCCTCACCGCCCCGCTCCTCACTACGCCCGATGGCAAGAAAATGGGCAAAACCGTGAATGGCGCGGTTTGGCTGAACGCCAACCTCCTCAGCCCCTATGATTACTACCAATACTGGCGCAACGCCGATGATGTGATGGTCGGCACACTGCTGCGCCGTTTCACCATCCTGCCAATGGATGAAATCCGCAAACTCGAAGCCTTAGAGGGCGCAGAAATCAACGAAGCCAAGAAAATACTAGCCTTTGAAGCCACCAAACTCTGCCACGGCGAGCCTGCCGCGCAGGAAGCCGCCGCAACCGCGCAACAGGTCTTCGAACAAGGCGGCGTCGGCGATGATCTACCCTCAATAGAGATTGACGCTGGCCGTTTGGGTCAAGGCATCGCTGTGCTCGACCTCTTCGTCGAAACCGGACTTGCCTCCTCC
>CAXBAL010000211.1:0-3999 GCA_963973475.1 uncultured Micavibrio sp. | reverse complement strand
CGTCTTCCGATCTATTTGATTATAAAGGATAAATTTATGGCATGCGCGTTGCTATTATATGGTTACAGATAAATGCGAAGCGGGAGGCCGAGAATGTATAGAGTAAGAAACAGCTATAAAGAATGTCACATCATGGATTTGAATCTGATGGATGTGGCGCATTACAAGCGCAGCAAATTCTCTAGAGGAGAAATCGTTACTCTTTTGATACCGCTGGCAATTTTCGCTTTTACATTGGGCTTCGCTTTGTTGCCGGAAATGAGTTTCTTTGCGGAATGTCAAAATATTCCGGGCGGTGACATTTGTCACATAAGTTGGAAATAAAGCGCAGCAATTTATAGAAGCCGGAGCATGTAATAATGGCTGAAATTATCAGAAAAAAAGCCGAAGAAAAATTACTTTTAGCCTTGCAGGATCAAATTTATAGCAATCCAACCGGACGATGTTTATTGCTACGTTTCTCCCAAATTGAATGCGATCATCAAAAATTCATGCCCGATCTATTAAGCGCGCTGGAAAATATTACCGTAGATGGGCGCGCCCAAATCTTTGTATGTCATGATTACGATGTTTTTCTGGTGGACCGGAATTTGACCTATCATGCACTTGAACAGTTTTATACCCACCTTACCCCCCAACTATTGCCAGTCGTGGGCGACCATATATCACGGCTGGCAAGCCTTTTTGATATTGGGATAGAGAAGAATACACTACTGAATATTGTGGGGCGTAAAATAGAAGGTAGGCGGAGTGCAAAACGAGTGGAAAAGAACGGCACTATCGCCAATTCATCTTATAGTCACGCAATACAAACCATGGAGGACAGCATGGTGAATTCTTTGACAGAGCGCCGTAACGGGCGAAAAGAAACCGAAGTGCTGGTAGCAGAAGACGATGCCTTCTCGCGTATGTTGGTCAGTATGGTTCTGGATGGGCGGTATTCCCTGAAAATGGCGGCGGACGGACAGGCTGCGCTTGTGAATTATGTACGCAGTGCACCGGATATATTGTTTTTGGATATCGGCCTGCCGGATATGGATGGACACCAGATATTGGAGCAGATTTTCGAGATAGACCCAGAGGCTTATGTCGTTATGTTCAGCGGCCACGGCGACGTTCACAATGTTACCAAGGCGATGGAGCTGGGCGCGCAGGGGTTTTTAAGCAAGCCTTTTACCAAGGATAAGTTGCTGCGCTTTATCGAAAAATCCCCCTATGTGCAAGCGAAACAGACGAGCCAAGCCGCGCATTTATAAAAAAACGCTCGTAATTAATCACGGGCACTTGCTCTCATTCCCATAGGGCTCTATTTTAGTCAAAATAATCAAGGGAATAAACAATTATGAGCGCGCTGCCCAAAGACCATCCATCTGTGAAGCCCAAAAAAATAGGGGTCTTATTGTTAAACCTGGGCACGCCCGATGCGACCGATTACTGGTCCGTGCGGCGGTATTTAAGCGAGTTTCTAAGTGATCGGCGCGTCATTGATTACCCCGCCTGGTTTTGGCAGCCGATCTTACAAGGGATAATCCTGAGTGTGCGCCCCTCAAAAAGCGGAAAAGCCTACGCTAAAATTTGGAATAACGAGCAAGGCGAAAGCCCGCTCAAAACATATACTCGTTCGCAATGCGAGAAAATTTCTGCGCTGCTGGGCGCCGAATATAAGCATCTGGAATTTGAATGGGGTATGCGTTACGGCAACCCCTCAACCGAAGCCGGAATTAAATCCCTGCAGGAGCGCGGCTGCGATAAGATATTGTGCTTTGCCCTCTATCCCCAATATAGCGCCTGTACCACGGCCAGCGCATATGACAAAGTTTTTGATATCTGCAAGACGCTGACGCGCCAGCCGGCTATACGCACAGCAGACGCGTGGCATGATGATCCTGATTATATTGATGTTCTCGCCGCCTCGGTGGTGGACGGGCTTAAGGGCGCGCCGCAACAGCCCGATCATATTCTGACCTCGTTCCACGGCCTACCCAAACGCTATTTGCTGGCGGGCGATCCGTATCATTGTTATTGCGCTAAAACCTCACGTTTACTGCGCGAAAAACTGGACTGGCCGGAAGAAAAATGGACAACCACTTTCCAGTCGCGCTTTGGCCCCGAAGAATGGTTGCAACCCTATACCAGCGAGGTCGTTGAAAAGCTTGCGAAAGATGGCGTTAAACATTTGGCGATCCTTTCGCCGGCCTTCGTATCGGAATGTATAGAAACGCTGGAAGAGTTGAATATAGAGTTGCGTGAAGAGTTCCTGCACGCCGGCGGCGAAACCTTCACGTATATCCCCTGCCTGAACGACACCGACGCCCATATTCGCTTCCTATCCGCCCGCGTGATGCGGGAATTACAGGGGTGGGTTTAGTAGGGTTACGGTGATGACGGTGCCGCGCAGCCTGAGGCATAAATTCTATTCAAGTTTCTGTCATACGTGATGCCAGTAACATTGTAATCAATGCCTGGACCTCCAAGATTTCTGCAGTCCACCAAAATTTCGGGGGGGGCTTCATCAGGATCAATTAAATCCTCACATATCAACCCATTATTCTGAATACCAATGGCGACCTTCCCATCTTCACATTGCCAGCGCTCATCAGAATCATCATAAGTGCTAAATAAATCGGTATCCATGCACTCCGGTGTGCTTATAGTCGCATCGCAAAATCCTTCTTCGGCTTCTGCTCTGTTATCCACTTTTGTGTTACCGTCTATATGGAGCATTGAATCCGGGTCGTCAATGTTCACTCCCACATCACCAATATTGGTGTTGTACATATACTCGCGCTGATCAGATGGGGAAATATAAGCTGTTGTAATTTCCCACATGGATTGGGCAAAGGTATTGCGATAGAGAACGATGTCATCGAAATAGTCATCGCCTTCTGCTAGCGAGCGTAACGCTTTCTTGAAAAACGGGTCCTCATCATCACAGTTTTCTTTTTCCGGGTTAAAATTATTAAGACCGGGGGGAATCGGGCCGAGCGAACTGGTTCTGCATTCTGCCTGGTTTATTCGCAGGCCTTCTAATGTATAAGCACCCATCCCGTTTAGCCCGTGAGATATCACAACATAATGAGAAGTTGATGGCGGGTCGGATAAGTCAACATTATTCTCATCAACAACCGTAACAGCACCCAAAGCGCGGTTTACAGGATAGTCGAGTGGATGATCTGCGGCCATATTGGCGCTAACGGCGTATGTGAATTGATTGTAGTATCCATCTTGCCCCATATATTCTCGGAAGCCGTCTTCTAGAAAGTATAAATCCGCTAGTGTACTAAAAGGCAGGCCGCCAATCAGAATAAAATCATCAACGCTATCTCCATCGGCATCGCGCGTAGTTTGTACGCAAATAACATTACTTAAACCCGCCGAGGGATTATCCGCATCCAATAAAGGTCGCGTTGTATTATTTACGCAGACATCGCATTCTTTAAGGGCTTTTCCGTAGAGATCATGATCGGAAGGCAGGGTCGGATCGGAGGGGCAGGGATATTCCCCTTCATCACCGCGATACGTATTCAAAGCGCTGTCGACGCGCTCTAAATGATCACGTGTGGTGTAATAGGCTTGGTTATTCATATAAACCTTATACGAGCCAAGCAACATGGTTATCATAAGGCCAGATATAATGAGAACTATAGACAGCTCAATTACTGTAAAACCGGCTTGGAATGATGATTTCTTATACATTTTATTTTTCATTCTATATCAAATTCCCTATTTTGGCTGACAGCGGCAATTTGAATAATTATACCACATACCGCCTCCGGCTGGTTCGGCGCAACGGTTTGTTCCGGTGTCTGTATTACAGTTACAATCACCCAGCGGAACGCCGTTTCTAAATGATTCCATAGGGGGGGTACCGCTACCGCCGGGAACTTTCCATTCACAGGTGTAACAAGCATCTCGAGATACATTACCGGTTTCAACGAAAGTATCGCTACCGCAATCCTTTACGGTTTCATACCAAATTGATCCCCCTGCGGCTGGGTT
>CAXBAL010000210.1:0-4017 GCA_963973475.1 uncultured Micavibrio sp. | reverse complement strand
TCCATTGCGCGTATTAAGGTATGCGCGATGGAGTTCGGACTCTCTCCGTTTTCATCCTCGGGGTTATAGGTCAGGTTCTGTTGATTAACAAAATTGGCGGCATCTCCGGCGCAGGCCAGCTTGTGCAAATATTCCTCGGCGCTGCCTTCAAACAGGCAGGATTCATTGACGATGCGGAAATGTTTGGAGGGCAAACCATTGCCCTGAACAGGCGCCATAATAACGCGTAGGGCGCGGGAGCCATCGGCGGAGCGCGGTACGGCTACGCCGTGAAAGGCAAGGGCATCTTGGCCCAAATGGTTGCGGAAACGGATATGATTATAGACCTGTGATCCCGGCCCGCCCATTTCGGCGGTGATTAAATGGATACTGTAGGTCTGTTTGTTTTGCATTGTCTCGGACACCTTAAGCGTTTCCCCTTGTGGTTAAACTTATGCCTAGAGTATCCGAGAAATGTTAAATATTGGTAAAGGGCGGTTTTATAATGTTTTACAGCACCTCTAACATTTCGGCCACGAGAGGGTGACGAACGATATCGCCTTGTCCCAGTTTGACCACAGCCACTGTATTCAGGGCATCGAGACGTTTGGCGATTTTATCGAGGCCGGACAGCTCGGGAAGTAGGTCTGTCTGGTCAGGGTCGCCAGTTACAATCATGGTGGAGTGCCATCCAAGGCGGGAGAGCAACATCTTGAGCTGGACGTAGGTACAGTTCTGCGCCTCGTCAATCACGACATAGGCATTGTTGAGCGTACGCCCACGCATGAAGCCCACAGGGGCGATCTCGATGATGCCTTCTTCTATGTAGGAGCGCACCTTCTTACCGCCCATACGGTCGCCAAGCGCATCATACAGGGGGCGCAGGTACGGGGCCATTTTCTCATGCATATCGCCGGGCAGGTAACCAAGGGATTCTCCGGCTTCCATTGCGGGGCGGGAGAGGATAATGCGCTCGACCTCGCCTTTTTCCAAGGCTTCGACGGCGGCGGTGATGGCGAGATAGGTTTTCCCCGTTCCGGCGGGGCCGATGGCCAGTGTCAGGGAGTGTTCCTGAATGGCCTTCATTAGAATCTCTTGGCCTTTAGAGCGGGGTTTGATCGTTTTGACGAATTTCTTATCGCGCTTTGCGTCAATTTCATCGTCCAAAGGGTGCCAGCTACCTGATTTGCCTTTAGAGGCGTGCGACTCGTCAAACATGGAATGTACGACATTGTCCTTTTTTGTATTAGAAGTACCGCGTGTTTTACGTGATTTCTTAGACATGGTGGATGGCTCCTTTTGGGGTGATCGCAATTATGGGCCGCCTCCTTTCCAATGCGCAGGGGCAAAGGGCGGAGAAGAGGAGAGCGTATAGGAAGCTCTTCGCCTTAGATGCGCATGGGGGCGGTGCGGTGGCCAAGATTTACGGATGAGGTGGGGTAACAAAGTCAGGTGGCGAATTGTGAAGCTCGCCGGGTGGTGTGTATGAAAACGGTGTTTTCTTAAACTCAAGAGGGACCCTCTTTTCGTGACTTTGCTACCATGATTCTATCAAACTAAATCGCTATTCCCTAATCTTTTTAAAAAACTGACCACAGGGACGTGTGTTGTGTTTGATTTTGGCGGGGGAGAGTTCTATGGTAACTGGCTAAATGCTGCTCATATAAAGGAAAACCTATGACCGTCACGTTCGAAGATATTCAAAAAGCCCATAAAGCGATTAAATCTTCCACGATCCGCACACCGATTGTGCGCGCGGCGCGGCTGTCCCTGCATCTGGGCATAGATTTGTATCTCAAGCTGGAGAATTTGCAGCACACCAATGCCTTTAAGGCGCGCGGGGCGCTGAATAAGCTACTCACATTGAACGAGGAGCAGCGCAAGAACGGCGTGATCGCTTGTAGCGCTGGCAATCATGCGCAAGGCGTGGCCTATCATGCGCAGCGCCTTGGCATTCCGGCCACGATTGTGATGCCGATTGGCACACCGTTTAACAAAATCCAGCGCACCGAGGATTTCGGCGGGCGTGTGGTGCTTTACGGTAAGAGCTTTGATGAGGGGGTGTCCGTTTGATGATGAGGCGATTATCGCCGGTCAAGGAACGCTGGGGATTGAAATGCTGGAGGATTATCCGGATCTGGATGTGGTCGTCGTACCGATCGGCGGGGGCGGTTTGATCGGCGGCGTGGCGACTGCGCTGAAAGGCATGAAGCCCGAGATCGAAGTCGTCGGCGCACAGGCCGATTTGTATGACGCCGTGAAAGCATCGCAAGAAGGGCGCGGCGGGCCGAAAGGCGGATCAACGCTGGCCGAAGGGATAGCCGTGAAAGCGCCAGCAAAACAAAATATCGAGATTATCAATAGGCTGGTTGACCGCGTGGATAGCGCGACCGAGCCACAAATCGAGGAAGCCGTCTTTGATTTCCTGTCCATGGAGAAACTGGTCGCAGAGGGCGCGGCCGGAGCGGGCTTGGCCGTGATCCAGAACAATATCGAGAAATATAAGGGCAAGAAGGTCGGCCTTGTGGTGTGCGGCGGCAATATCGACTCGCGTTTGCTCTCAACCCTTATTATGCGCGGTCTTGTGCGCGATGGGCGCATTACGCGCCTGCGCTTCGAGATTGATGATACGCCGGGGCAGCTCTCCGACATCGCCGGGATTATCGGCAAAGGCGGCGCCAATGTGGTCGAGGTAATCCACCAGCGCATGATGCAGACGGTATCGCTGAAACGCGCCGAGCTGGATATCGTGATTGAAGCGCGGGACAGCAACCACGTGCAGGAGATTGTGAGTACCCTTGAGGGGCGCGGCTTTGTGGTCAAGGTTATGCGCGATATAGGCTAGGGCTAAACGCTTGCGCGTAGCGCCGCTTCGCAGTCTTTTTTAAGATCGTCTTTGGTGTAGGGTTCTAGATTAAATGCGGCTTGGGCTTTGCTAACATCTAGAATAAATTGTCCTTTATAGGACTGGCCCGTGTATTCTACGCGGCCTGAGCTATTTGCCTTCATGATTTCTTCCGCCAATTCTTGCGTGGTGATGCCGAAACCTGCGCCGATATTATAGAGTCCGGCTTTTGGCGCAGCGGCAATGTGGGCGATATAATCTGCCCAGCGTTCAGCGGCGAGGAAATCGCGCACGGCATCCGGGGCAATATCAAAATGTATAACGCCTTCATCAAGCAAGCCGCTTAGCATTTGTCCGAAGAAGGTAGGCCGCTCACGCTCCGCGCCGAAAATATTGCCCATCCGTAGGATGGTGAGACGCTCTGGAGGCAAGAGCTTGGTTAACGCTTGTTCACTTGCATATTTGTTTTTTGCGTAGGGCGTATCAGGCGATGCGGGGTGATTTTCCCGCAAGATCAGGCTCGCAGGCGCTTCGCCATAAACCGCGCGGCTGGAGAGCATGATGTAATGTACGGGATGGATCTGCACATAGCCCGCAAGCATGAAATTTATGTCTTTAATCGGCGAATAGGCATCATTGTGGAAGTCGGGATGAAAGGCGCAATTAATGAGCGTATCGGTCTTCCCGATCCAGTCCGTTTCCGATAAAGCTTCTTCATGTCCTATATAACGCCAGCCTTGCCCGGCAGGGTTTTTCTGCAGCGCTTTGGATAGGAAGCTGTTATTGCCAATAACTGTTACACGGTTGGTCATACTTTTAGGCGGCTTTTAGAGATTGAGGTGCACGCAACGGCTTTTCGCCGTCTTTGGCGAAGCGCCCGAAATGATCGTAATACCACGCCGCAATCGCGGGCAGTTGATCGCGCAAATGAATTTCAGGTTCCCAGCCGAGCGCCTTGAGCGGTTCACATGTGATCGCATAACGCGCATCATTAAACGGTCGGTCGGGGATAAAAATAATGGCTTCTTTCGGGTCTTGATCGAACAGGGCGCAAATCATTTCGGCGACTTCGATATTCTTATATTCATCTAGGGTGCTGATATTATAGATCGTGCCGATCTCGCCTTTTTGCACCAGCAGATCAAGGGCTTTGCACAAATCTTTGGTGGCCACAAAGTGACGCATATTCAGGC
>CAXBAL010000209.1:0-4048 GCA_963973475.1 uncultured Micavibrio sp. | reverse complement strand
CACCGCTTCCGGCTGTGACGACATTCAGGATATAGGGCTTATATTTGTCTTTCTCGCCTGCACTCAGCTTGGAAAAGCTGTAGCTGGAAGTTTTCAGCGCATTGACCAGATTGGCCGGAGCATTGGCTGGAATACCGATCTGGAACCGTGCAAAGCTTTGCGGGGCAAACTCGATAGCAATCAGACGAATGGTCATCGGCACATTGTTGATTGCGCCTTGGAACGAGGCCGTTGCGGCGCGCATACCGTTGATCGTTACGCTTTCCGCATCACTGACAGGCTCATTTTTGAGCCAGACATTGCGCAGATAGCTCATCGCATCCTGCCCGTTTTTATTGGAGGCAAAATCAAACACCATGACAGCGCCAGCCTGAGAAGTTGCGATAACCTGAGTCGGTTGGTTGATCAGCTTGAAGCCTTGCGGGGCATCGAATTTAAAGCCCATAGAGGGGTGGATAAAGCTGTTATCACGGATAAGGCCATGTTTATCACTATCCCCATAGGTAATGCCGTCAATCGCGTTCAGATAGGCGTCGCGCTTAACCTCGCCGCCGCCTTGGGCGCTGGCGACTTCAGAGGCTGTCTTGGTTACGCGGTCCGCCGTGGCAGGGTGCGTGGAAAAATAGGACATGCCTGCGCCAGCGCCTTGTTGGCCGCTCTCACGCGCTTCAAAAGCCGAGGCGTTTTGCAAATTCTCTAGGAAGGACGTCATGGCCGTGGGATCATATCCGTTTTGCGCCAAATAACGAATACCCAGCGTGTCGGCCTCGTTTTCCTGCGCGCGGGAATAGGATTTTAAGTACAAATCGGAGCCTATACCCAGCGCTTGGGAAACCCCTGCACTATCGACAGCGGCGGCAAGAATGCCTGCGCCAAGCTGTGTCACCACACCGCGCGAATAGCGCTCGGCAGAATGACGGCCTGTGATGTGCCCTGCTTCGTGTCCAAGTACGGCGGCCAATTCAGCCTCGCTTCCGGCGATGGCCAGCAATCCGCGGGAGATATAGATATACCCGCCCGGCAGCGCAAAGGCGTTCACAATCGGCGAATCAAGGACGTAAAATTTATAATTAACATCGGGGCGCTCGGTATTTTGTGTAACGCGCGCGCCAACCTGACGGACATAGGTTTGGACGGCGGCGTTATTGTACTCACCGAATTCGGCAATGATATTGGGGTGCTCTTGCGATCCCACCTGCTGTTCTTGTTGGGGGGACATCAGCGCGGCAAACTGCGTACGCCCTGTCGCGGGGTTGGTGGAGCACCCTGTTATAGGCAGTGCCAATAAGGAGAGGAAACCGAGCGTAAGGAATGTCTTGATCTTCATGTGAAATACGTCCATGTCTATGTTCATGTTTGTAAAGATACTAATCGTTTTTATCGCTTTGGCCAGTGTTTTTCTGGGTTTTTCTGCAAAGGCCCAGCATATGGGCGTGAGCCCCAAGACCAATGCGATGGGGCATTTTGACCGCAACAGCCATATCGAAAATGACGATGCCCCTGCCCCGCCCGCAGGCAGTGACCTTCCAGGAGCGGAGGCAAAAGCGCCCGATAATATTATAGTGCCCAAAACCGAATTTCCCGATTTGCGGCTGGACCGCGATGACCGCATTGCCGAGATTATTGATCCGTTGACCCTGCGCGCGGAGGAAAGCGGCATTATTCATCTCACCGGACTGGATATCCCAGATTACAATCCCTACAGCCAAGGCGCCATTGCGCAGAGCGCGGCGGCCATATTGCGCGATATGCTGGTGGATAAAACCGTACAGCTTTACCAGACGCAAGATCGCCAAACGGGCCGTAAAAACCGTATGAACCAGAGCCTTTATCATCTGGTGATAAAAGACAACGATAGCTGGGTTCAGGGGGCTATGGTGCGCCTTGGCTTAGCGCGGGTGAGGACGGAGCCGTCCAATGCGGAAATGGCGCGCGAGCTTTATGTTCTGGAAGAAGAAGCGCGCGCGCAAAAACTGGGGCTATGGGCGTTTGATCAATATAGTATACTCACCCCTGAACAAGCGCCCGAACATCTGAACAGCTTTGCCATTGTCGAGGGCACGGTCATGAGCGCAGCGCGCAAGCAGAACAATATCTATCTGAATTTCGGCAACAATTGGCGTGATGATTTTACCGTGCAGATTAAACCCATCCATTCGCGCAGCTTTAATGCCGCCGGTATGAACCCGCTGGATTTAAACGGTAAAAAGATCAGGGTGCGTGGCTGGCTGCAATCCTATAACGGGCCTTATATCGAGATTGACCATCCAGAGCGCATCGAGATTATTTCCCCGTGAAAAGCACGTAACAAATTATTGCAAGGCGGGGCGCAACCTTCTAAGGTAGCCGTGCCCGAAGGATAATAAGGTCTGGAACCGTTACAACATGTCGCACAAAAAACCCAAACCAGCCGGTTTTAACAAACAGGAACGCGATCTGGAGAAAAGCTTTTTTCACCAGACACCGCTGATGGATTTGTTTCCGAAGATTTCACCCTATGCGACCGGATTTTTGGCCGTTGATGATACGCATGAGGTCTATTGGGAACAAAGCGGCAATCCGGACGGCGTGCCTGTCTTGCTGCTGCATGGCGGGCCCGGCGCGGGCGCAACGCCTACGCACCGCCGTTTTTTCGATCCCGAACATTACCGCATTATTATTTTCGACCAGCGCGGATGCGGACGCTCTACGCCACTTGGGTGTTTAGAGAATAACACCACAGCGCATTTGCTGGCCGATATGGAGATCTTGCGCGCGCATCTCTCCGTTGAGCGCTGGCATCTTTTTGGCGGCTCATGGGGCAGCACGCTGGCGCTCAGCTATGCAACCCTGCACCCCGGGCGATGCATCAGTATGATTTTGCGCGGGATTTTTCTGTGTGAGCAATATGAGGTGGATTGGTTCTTATACGGTATGGGCAATCTGTTCCCCGAGGCATGGGACCAGTTCCAGAGCCTTATTCCCGAGGCCGAGCAAGATGATTTGCTGAAGGCCTATTACAAGCGCCTGACGAGTGATAACGAAGCCGATCAGATTGACGCCGCCATATGCTGGAGCCTTTATGAAGGGGCGTGTTCATCCATCGTGCCCAATTACGAGATTATCACCACGCAAGAGCAAAAGCTCAATGCCCTAGCGATGGCGCGGATCGAGGCGCATTATTTCAAAAACGAAATTAAAAAGCCCGAGGAGAGCCTGCTTCATCATATTGATAAAATCCGCCATATTCCAAGCTCAATCATTCAAGGGCGTTATGATGTGATCTGCCCGATCAAGACCGCCTATAAGCTGCATCAGATTTGGCCGGAAGCCGATTATATCAGTGTTCCCGATGCCGGCCATGCGGCGCTTGACCCTGCCCTGCGCTCGCGGCTGATCGAGGCCACGCAAAATGCCCGTTTAATTAAGTAAAAATAAAAAGAAAGACAAGCATGCAAGATTTCAAAACAATCCGTGATTTAGACCTTAAAGGCAAAACCATATTACTGCGCGCCGATTTGAACGTTCCAGCGCAGCGCGGTAAAGTGACCGACACCACACGGATTGACCGTTTAAAGCCTACGATTGATTATCTCTGCGAGGCGGGTGCGCGGGTTTTGATCCTCTCGCATTTTGGCCGTCCGGAGGGAGAGCAAAACCCCGAGATGTCCTTAGCTTTCCTGACACCTGTTTTAAAGCAATGCTGGGACCGCCTTGTGCGCTTTGCGCCTGATTGTGTCGGTGATGCCGCGCGTAAATTATCGGCGGAGCTAAAAGATGGTGAAATCGGGCTGCTGGAAAATGTGCGCTTCCACAAAGAAGAAACCGCTAATGACAAAGGCTTCGCGCAGGATTTGGCCTCGCTGGGTGATATTTACGTTAATGATGCGTTTTCCGCGTCGCACCGCGCCCACGCCTCGACCGAGGGGATTGCGCATTTACTCCCTTCTGCCGCTGGGCTGCTGATGGAGGAAGAGCTAAACGCCCTGAACAGCGCTCTTGAACATCCGAAAAAGCCTGTAGCCGCCATCGCCGGCGGATCGAAAATATCGACCAAACTCGACGTGCT